>JAITLD010000064.1 GCA_031278055.1 Rickettsiales bacterium
CTACGGTTCGGCGTCCGATTGCGCGAGCAGCTGTGCGGGCAATTGCACGAACTGCGTCCGGAACGGCGCGAACGCCTCGTGCTCCCGCGCCGCGGTCCTCGCCCTCCCATGAAACATGGGAATTGACAGTTAACAACGGTTGTATTTTGGTGGAAATGCGGGGACTCGAACCCCGATGGATTGCTCCACTGGAACCTAAATCCAGCGCGTCTACCAATTCCGCCACATTTCCAGATTTCTTCATTCTATCATTTTCAATTTTGCTTTTTCAACTTTTATTTGCTAATATTATCGGAATACGGAGAAAATGAAAATGAAACGATTGTTTTTGTTATTTGTTCTTTTCGGAACCCTCATGGCGCCGGTATATTCGGCCGACAAGAAGAAAGGGCCGATAAAACATTTGACTGATGAGGAAATATACAAGGAACTCAAGAAATTCGCTGTGATATTCGAACATGCGCGCATGAATTATGTGGAAGAGGTCGATGAAAGAAAAGCGCTTGAAGCCGCCATGAATGGCCTGTTGGAATCGCTGGATCCCCATTCGTCTTATTTAAGCGAGGAAGACCTGAAAGAATTCACCGATAAATCCCACGGTTCATTCGGCGGACTTGGTATACAAATCACAGCTGATCGCGGCGTAATCCGCATAATTTCGCCCATTGATGATACTCCGGCTGCTCGTGCCGGATTGAAAGCGGGCGATTTGATTACGCATATTGACGACGAACAGGTCGGCGGCCTTACCTTGAATCAAGCTGTGAAGAAAATGAAGGGCCGACCCGGAACGAAAGTAAAACTGACAATCATACAATCCGGAAAAGAACCGAAGACAATCACATTAAAGCGGGATGTAATAAAAGTCAAGTCTGTAAAGTTTTCCGAAAAAGGCGAAAAGAAAAATGTCGGATATATTCGGATTTCGGATTTCGGCGTGGCGACGACCAAAGAATTGAAAGACGCTATAAAATCATTGGAAAAGAAAAAAGCCACCGGATATGTTCTGGATTTGCGCAATAATCCGGGGGGATACTTGCTGGCTGCTATCAATGTGGCGGACGCATTTCTTGATTCTGGCGAGATAGTTTCGACTCGCGGACGAAAGAAAGAGGACATCGAACGCACGATGGCCATGCCGGGGGACCTGATAAACGGAAAACCCATAGTCGTCTTAATAAACCATGGCAGCGCGTCGGCATCTGAAATCGTCGCCGGCGCCCTTCAAGACAACCGCCGCGCCATAGTCATGGGCTCGCAAAGTTTCGGCAAGGGTAGCGTGCAGCAACAAAAGCCCTTGGGCGACGGCACCGCAATTCATTTGACCATCGCCCGTTATTATACTCCGTCAGGCAAATCCATTCAGGGCGAGGGTATTACACCAGATGTCGAGGTCCTGCAATCCGAGGTGAAAGTTTTAGAAAAAAAGAAAGATATTTTTTCCGAAGCGACTCTCTTGAATGCGCTTAAAAATGATGATGACGATGATAGTAAAGATGGTGACAAGAAAAAAACGCCTACTGACGAGGAAAGGGACGCCAAGGATTATCAGCTGATACGCGCAATCGATATGGTTCTGGCTTTGTCAAAGCTGGAAAAAGGAAAAGTCGCGGATGAAAAATAAAATCGCGGCGTTTGCCGCATTGATGCTTGCCGCAACCGCAGTTGCGTTATATCTAGTTATGGAGAATAAAATGCCGAGGCCGAAGGTTTATTTTACGCGCGATATCAGTTCCGCCGGTTTGGTAAGGGCCTATGACGCCCTCGGCCGCGGGCCGTTCGATCGCGCGTCCGTCGATGCGATTTACGCGTCGGCCGACCCCGGAAAAGAGTCGTTGATTGAGCGTATTGAGTCGCGGAAGGGCGCGCATATTCTTAATGCGGCTGAAAAACTCGGGTTAGGTTCTCAAAAATATGAAATAATTGATTTGGATAAGAAATGAAAAAGAAAATCGAAACAATCATAACGGACGGTAACTGGGCCGCCGCAGATGTTGCTTACCGTTTATCGGAATTCATGGCGATTTATCCGATTACCCCGTCGTCGACGATGGGCGAACTGGCGGATGAATGGAATTTTCAGCACAAAAAAAACATCTGGGGCGCGATTCCCGGCGTGATTGAGATGCAGTCCGAGGGCGGGGCGGCCGGCGCGTTGCACGGCGCGTTGCAAATGGGTGCGCTATGTTCGACTTTCACGGCGTCGCAGGGTTTGCTTTTGATGATTCCGAATATGTATAAAATTGCGGGCGAGCAGACCCCGTTCGTAATGCATGTCGCGGCGCGCGCGGTCGCGACGCACGCGCTGTCGATTTTCGGAGACCATTCGGACGTGATGGCGTGCCGCGGGACGGGGTTCGCTATGCTGTCGTCCCATTCGGTCCAGCAAGCGCACGACATGGCGCTGATCGCGCATGCGGCGACGCTGCGCGCGCGCGTTCCGTTTTTGCATTTTTTCGACGGATTCAGGACATCGCACGAGGAATCGCGATTGGAACGACTGGATGACGAAATCCTCCACGCGATGGTTTCGGACGAGTTGATTTTGGAAAACCGCGCGCGCGGGATGAGCCCGTCGCGACCGACAGTTCGCGGAACCGCGCAGAATCCGGACGTGTATTTCCAGGGGCGCGAGGCAGTCAACGGGCTGTACGACAACCTGCCGTCGATTGTCGATGATTGCATGATTCAATTTGGGAAGCTGACGGGGCGGAAATACGGACTGGTCGATTATTTCGGAGCAAAGGATGCAAAAAATATTTTCGTTGCGATGGGGTCTGCGTGCGAAACGATTATCGAAACCTTGGCGCATTTGCCCAAAGACGCCGGCCTGATTGCGGTGCATCTGTTCAATCCATTTCCGGTCGCCGCATTTTTGGATGCGTTGCCAAAAATGGCGATGAATATATCCGTGCTAGACCGCGCCAAGGATCCGGGCGCTGTTGGCGAGCCGCTGTATCAGGCTGTTTGTGCGGCATTGGCAACCAAAGGATAATACCGAAGGGCATGATGTATTTAATGAAAGGAACTATTGAGATTTTATATAACGGCAAAGAGGCGATGTCTTGGTTGTCGGTTGATTATTGCGCGTCCGGTCGGAAAGGCGGCCGTTGCGGCTGGTCGTCCGCGGCGAAGAAAAAAATTATCGAATGGAGCAAGGCAGCATGAAAAATAGCGTGAATATTTTCGGCGGACGGTACGGATTGGGCAGTAAGGAATTCAAGCCGCGCGATGTGAAAGCCGTTTATGAAAACATGATTTCCGGAAAATCCAAAAATGATTTCGTTGTCGGAATCGTGGACGATATGACCGGCCGCTCGCTGGAAACCGATCCGGCATTCGCGAACGACGACAATGGATACAAGTCCGCGATTCTTTACGGAATAGGGTCGGATGGGACTGTCGGCGCGGTCAAAAACATTGTGAAAATTGTCGGAGATAATTCTAATTTGTATCCCCAGTCGTATGCAGTTTATGATTCCAAGAAATCAGGCGGTCTGACGGCGTCGCACCTGCGTTTCGCGCCTGCGCCGATTCGAAGCCAGTATCTGGTCGAATATGCGGATTTTATTTCGGTATCAAACTTTGTCATCGCGCAAAGATTCGATGTGTTTAAGGGATTGAAGCCCGGCGGCTCTGTTATGTTCAACACTCCGGCGGATCCGGAAAAGGCATTTGCGGATTTGCCGCGCCAGGTTCAGGAGCGTTTGATTCGCATGCGCGCGCGCGTATTTTTTCTGGACGCGAATCGGGGCGCGCGGGAACTGGGACTTGGAAACAGAATAAATACATTCATATTGATAAATTTTTTCAACATCACGAAAATTATCGATCCAAAAATCGCAATCGATTCGGCCAAAGACGCGATTGAAAAGACATATAAAAAGAAAGGCATGGGAATTGTTCAGGCGAACTGGGAGGCGGTCGACCATGCGGCGGATTTTTTGATTGAATACAAAATGCCATCGTCGCCGTCAAACTTCGCGCCCGATTTTATTCCGGCGATGACGCCGGATGCGCCGGTCGAAATCGCGGGAACGCTGGGCGAGGTTGCGGCGCAGCGCGGCGATAATTTACCGACATCCGCAATGGCAAAATTCGCGCGCGGGGAATTTCCATCCGGCACGTCGAAATATGAAAAACGCAAGACCTCCGAATATGTCGCGTCGGTTGATTTGGAAAAATGTATTCAATGTGGAAAATGCAGTATGTTATGTCCGCACGCGGCTATCCGCCTTAATTGCATGGAGGCCGATAGAGTGCAGAGCGCGGGGCCAAAAATCCGGTTTGTTGAATCTAAAACAAAGGAATTTGGCGATAACATGATGTTTACCTTAAATATATCGCCGGCCGATTGCACGGGTTGTAAGGTTTGCGTCGCGAATTGTCCGGTTAAGGCCCTATCGATGATTCCCGTCGACGATTCAGACAAATCCGTATTTGATGAAGCGGTTAATCTGCCCGATTTCCCGCGTGAAAAATTGAATTTGTCTATTCCAAAGCATGTCGAACTTCTCCCGCATTATTTTGAATTTCCCGGGGCATGCGCGGGCTGCGGCGAAACCCCGTATATAAAACTTTTGGCGCATTTGTTCGGCGATAGAATGGTGGTTGCGAATGCGACCGGCTGTTCCTCGATTTACGGCGGTAATCTCCCGACTACGCCGTGGGCTAAGGATAAGGATGGACGCGGTCCGGCATGGTCTAATTCGCTATTTGAGGATAATGCGGAATACGGATTGGGTATGCGACTGGCTTTGAATCAAAATAAAGCCATGTTGGAATCGTTGCTTGCTGAAATTGGTGTAAAAACAAAGGAAGAATTGGAGAAATCAAGGCATCCAAAGGCATCGCAGGCGCTGTCATTGTGGGATTCCGGGCAGGATAAATCTGTTTGGATTATCGGCGGAGACGGATGGGCGTACGATATCGGATACGGAGGCCTTGATCATGTTCTGCACAGCGGCCAAAATGTAAACGTATTGGTTTTAGATACCGAGGGATATTCCAACACCGGCGGACAATCGTCAAAGGCAACCCCGTTCGGCGCGTCGATGAAATTCGCGGTCGGCGGGAAAGAGCGCGCGAAAAAAGATTTGGGCTTGATTGCGATGATGTCGGGGGCGTATGTCGCGCAAATCGCATTGGGGGCGAATCCGACGCAAGCGATTCGCGCATTTCGCGAGGCCGAGGCTTTTGAAGGTCCGTCAATAATCCTTGCATATAGTCCGTGTATCGCGCATGGGTTTGCACTTCAAAATGGAGTGCAGCATCAAATTGATTTGGTAAATACGGGCGCGTGGCCGCTGTATCGTTTTAATCCGGAGCTTTTGGGCCTGGATAAAAATCCGCTGTCTATCGATTCGGCGAACGCGACCATGGCGCTGGAGGATTTTTTGAAAACCGAAAACCGATTCGCCGCAGCTGAAAAAGTGAATAGTAATTTCGCAAAGTTGGTGGAGCGCGCGAAATTCGACAACGATTACCGCGTCCGCCTGAAAAGGCATATTGCTGATTTCGCGGTGGGCGCGCAAAAAGACAACGGAGAAAGGTGAAGAGGTTTTTTGCCTGAAAACCTGTTGCGGTTTCGATATTTTTGAATATTATGCTAACGCTATTGTTGGCGAGTTTTGGATTTAACAATAAATTCATCCAATTTTGGTTTGATTCTTTCAAATACTTCGTCTATTGTCAGGCGTTTTCCCGATTCCATTTCATCAACAATCATCCAATGGGAAGGGTCTCTTTGCGCGACAAGACGATAGCATTTTGATACATCGCGCAACAGTTTGAAGTTTGATTCATGAATATCGGGTCTGCCGTTCTGGTAACTTTTTAATCCAGCGGCGCGCATGTCATAGGCGATTTTTGGATCCAAATACAAATATATGTTATAATTCGGGCGCAGAATTCCTAGTTGGGAGAACTCCATTTCTTCAAGATATTGAATTTTAGAATCCCATTCTGATTCCGGATGTTTTGCGACAGAATATAAATTACTGTAAGAATATCTGTCCAGAATGACCCATTTTCCGGAATCCAGCCATTCTTTGATAATCTTTTGGTGTTGTAATCTATCAAGCGCGTAAGGCAACATGCTATATTCTGACGGCAGGTCATGGATACCGCCGTATGATCCGTTCAAATAATTTTTTACGACTTTTCCGAAAAATGCTCCGTATTGCGGGAAATCCAAAGTTTCACAGGCTATATTCTGTTTTTGTAGATAATCCATTATCTTCATGACCTGCGTATGCTTTCCCGCCTTATCGGCACCTTCGACGGCAATCATTATCGAGTTATTCATTTTAATTCTCTTTTATCAAGAATTAACATATAAAGAAGCCGTTTGTAAAGTAAAAAAATACAAAAGAATTTATTGTGCAAATGAATAATATCCCCGAATTTTTTCTTGCATTCCGAAATTTATTTGTAATGATAATAAAAAAAAGAGGTGTTGATATGCTGTATATGAACATCCAAAGAATATCCATTGCCGAGGCAAACGAAAATAATTCCATTTCTGAGATTCTGGATTTCCTAAAAGAATATCCCAGAGCCGAGATCGGCGTCGGGGTATCGAAGCAAAAAGGGGAATTCAAAACCCCGCGCAATGAATTTGTTAAAGAATTGAAGAATCGTTATTTAGAGGAAGTCGGCAACATTTGCAGACAGCATCATATTTACCGCGATAATTGGGATGAACGCCATAAATATATTGGAACGCTGGGGCTCCATGTCAACGGTGGCTGTGAAAAGAAAGGATGGCCCTGTATGATGATGAGGGGATGTATGCCGGACGCCTTGCGCGATATGATGGAGTTTTGCGGCTTTGACAGCATGCAGGTCAATTTTACCGAGGGATTTTGCCTATTCGATTTGGATAAGGATGAAATTGCCGGAAATTTCCGACGCAATAGTCGGAAATACGATGTTCTGGACGACCGTCGGCTGATATTGCCATACAATCGCGTGACAAAGCCGTGGGTTCAAAAATTCCGATATGACAGCCGCAAGGATGAATGGCGCCAATACCGAAATGAAAATGATTTTTCGCCCTGGGCGGAAATTCGGGGCAGGGTGATATTAAATATTCTTTATGAGGAGTCGTTTGGCGGCAATTCGGTCGCAGAATACGAGAGACCCGTTTTTCATGGTATATGCCAGGGATATACCTGCGGTTTTGCGCCGGAAAACATAGTGGATGAATTGGACAAGATTGAAGAAGTGCAGACCGAGAAAGTGCCCGTTTATCTGGATGCCGAATCGGACGCCAGCGGCGAGAGATGTCTGAATCTTTCCAAGGCCGCGCAATTATGCGATGATATTAGGAAATGGCAACTTGATAGGGCGAAGCAAAAATAAAATTCTGAATCAGATCAGGGCCTATTATTTTTCCGAAAATATCAGATCTATCATCGATGCTGAATCCGGCCTGCATAGTGTAAAATGTCTGGATCTTTCCAAGGGGTCCAATTCTGCGGCAATATCAAGAGATGGATTTTTCTGAGAAAGCAGAAATAAAATCAGATCGGCGCGTCGATTGCGATTGAGATGTATGACAATTGTGATCCGAATTTTTTGCTAGGATTATTATTGCATTAATTTGAATAGTAATTTCTTGAATTTTAATAATGCATTTTCAAAAGATATGCTTTCATTATCTCGCGCATACGACATTGCGTCAACAAATTTATTATAATCGGCAGAATAGCACGGATTGTTTGATAATTTATCTATTGTATTTGAGGCTATGATCTCAAATGACTGTCCGATGGATTTTATTCTGTTCTTCCGATCTAGGTCGTAAACTTGATGCATGATCTTTATAAAATTATCATCGATATTTATTTTATTAGACAATATAGCCAAGTCGTGCAAATGCCGCAAGTCGGTCGGTTTGAAATTCTCCGAGGCGATGCGCCATAGCATTGCGCTTATTTTGTCTATAGTTATTTCTCTCAGATCGATGCAATTTATTCGCGTTTCCGCCAAGATTCCTGTAAATCGGTCGTAAAGCGACGTTACCGGTTTCATTACAGGATCGAAAAACAGCTTATGCTCGGGAAAATAAAATTCTATTTTAATAAATTCGCGCAGAGAAGTCCTGTTTGTGAAATTAGGGTTCTTGGAGTAATCTAAATTGAATGCCAATCTATGACTATCATTTTTCGGTTCGTCTACTATTGAAAAGCCTTTCAGGCTATGGATAAAATTTATTATTTTTTTTCTGGCCATTCCAGTATGGCTCCGGGTCGCATTTGTGACAAATATAAAATCTATATCCTCGCTAAACCGCTTGATAATTCCGTATCCACACGATAGGCATGTTCCGCCGCCAAATACCAGCATCCCATCGTCAAAATACAATTCTTCCGCAATCTTTTTTATTATTTGAACTACAAAGTTTTCTTTTTCCGGCAATGCCGGATCCACTAGCAATTTATTCGCAATCGCTTCCAATATATTCTGCTCGGGTGGCATAGATTACCTTTTTGCAATCTGAAACTTTATTAAATTCCCGTTGAATCCTATATTTCGGCGCACCCTGCGGTTTACGGCAATCACGCGCCCTGTCGGAACCTGAGTTGATTTTCCAGAATTATAAGTATTTTCATAATCTGATGCAAATGTTTTGATTCCAAGTTTTTTTAATGATTCGCGGGCTAAATCAACTATATATCCTTTTGGGATGATATTTCCATAATCAACTTTTTTTGCTTTGGCATAAATTCCTTGTCCCAACTTAATCAGTTCTCCGTCTCGAACCATTGTGCGCAATGCACGCAAACTTTGATCATATCTGTCCATTGAGATTGAGCGAAAATCACCCGGCACAAAAGTATTTTTTCTGCTTCGTTTTATTTTGTTTCTGATTCTGAAAATTAAATTTATGCGCTTCATTTTATTGATGTCAACATACGACATGTTATTGTGTCAGTTTACGACATTTTATTCTAAAGTCAAGAAGAAAATATGACGATATAATCGGCAGAAAATCGGGAAAAGTTTATTATTCATATATTTTTATTGCGGATACAAGTTATATCTTATTAATACGACAATTTTTGATTAGCTCGGGGAATTTCACATCATCGTTCGCCGATAATTTTTATTTCTAATTCCAATCCGGTTGCGGCTTGAATTTTTTCTATCAGTGTTTCAATATCGGCGCTGCGGCAATCGTCGTCCGCTATGATAAAGTTCGCATGTTTTTCCGATATGCGCGCCCCGCCGACGGAAAGGCCGTCTGGAAACGCATTCTTTATTTTCCGCCAGGCGGGAACGCCATCCGACGGATTTTTGAATGTAGAGCCGGCGGTCCGCGTGTCCGTGGGCTGGGATTCTGTTTTCTTTTTTATAATTTCTTCGATTTGTTTCTTTATATCCGCGGATGTTTTATGTTTCGTTGCTTTGAATCTCAGTCCGGTTATGATGATATCGCGCGATATATTCGAGGTTCGATAACCCAGTTGGCATTTTGTAGCGGACAGCTCGATTTGTTGGCCGTCCAAACTCAGCCCGGTGACAGAATGCAAAACATCGCTGATTTGTCCGCCGAAACATCCTGCGTTTGTCATCAGACCGCCGGCCGCCGTGCCCGGGATTCCGGCCATGAACTCAAATCCCCCGATTCCGTTTTCCATCGAAAAATTCGCTATGCGCGATAATTCCGTTCCGGCGTTGGCATCGATGAATCCGTCTTTTATTTCTATCGTTTTACTCATTGCGCCCGTATGAATCACAAGCCCGGGAATACCTCCGTCGCGAATCAGAATGTTGGACCCAAGTCCTATGATCGTAATCGGACGTATCGCGTTTGTGCGCAGGAATGCGCGCAATTCTTTGGCACTGGCGGGCGCAAAGAAAAATTCTGCCATGCCGCCGGTTCTGAATCTGGTCAAGTTTGCAAGCGGATGATTGGTTTTGAGTTCCGGCATCTACATCCTAAATTCCTCGCCGAGATATACTTTGCGCACTTGTGGGTCTTTCACGATTTCGGCAGTCGTTCCATGTTTCAGAATAAATCCGTCGTGCAGGACGTAGCTGCGGTCGGTTATACCCAGCGTCTCTCGTACGTTATGATCGGTAATAATGACCCCGAGCCCCCGTTCTTTCAACTGGGACACGAGCTCGCGGATATCGCCGACCGCGATTGGATCGATTCCGGCAAAAGGCTCGTCCAACAGAATGAAAGACGGTTTTGACGCCAGGGAACGCGCGATTTCGACGCGCCTCCGTTCGCCGCCTGATAACGATGTCGCGGGCGCTTTGCGCAGATGATCGATTGAAAATTCTTTCAAAAGCGAATTTAATCTGTCTTCGCGCGCGCTTTTGTTCGTCTCTGAAATTTCGAGGACCGCCATTATGTTCTGTTCGACTGAAAGTCCGCGGAATACGCTGTTTTCTTGGGGCAGATATCCTATCTTCAATTTTGCCCGCTGGTAAAACGGAAGATGCGTTATATCTTGGCGATTCAGGAAAATCTTGCCACCGGTCGCCGCGATTTGCCCCGTTATGCAATAGAACGCTGTGGTCTTTCCCGCTCCGTTTGGTCCCAATAATCCGACCGATTCGCCGGTATTGGCTTCAAGTGAAATATCTTTCAGGATAGTGCGACTGCCGTAATTTTTGGACAAATTTTCAACCCGCAGTGTATTGTTTTTCATTTCAAATCAATCTCCATTTCATTTGTTGCGGCAGATGTTTTGTCGCTGGAATCCACTCGAACATTACCGGATAAAATGATTTTCTGCGAATTTTTGTAAAAACGCCCCGTGTCGGCTGTTATATTATCGCGGATTTTTATTCCATCTTTTAAGCGGGCGACGCTGGCCGCCGGCCGTATAAATCGAATCACATCCGGTTCGGAAAACCTTTGTAACGCGGATTCGGCCGAAATGGAAAATGAATCGCCATTTTTATCCGTCCCATTCAGATTCAGATTTGTTATGCTCAGGTTATTCGCCTGAATGCTATCCATATCCACCGCGTCCAGAACCGCCCAGGTTATATTTCTAAACACGAATGGCGATGCGATTAAGATGATGGTGAAAAACAGTCCCCAGCCTGTGAAGAACGAACGCCACAAGACGTTCCTTCGCCGGTGTCTATGGGACAAAAAAAATTGCCAGTTATGATGAGACATATTTTCAATTATTAAGTCAACGATTCAAGGCCATGGGACGGTAAAACAATCATCGATTATAAATTACATTCCGAACTCATAACTCTTGACTTTTTATACATTTACTTAACTCAATTTGTAACTATGCTTTGCATTATATCCGAAAATATGATAAAATCAAATCAAGAAATTATGAATAAA
>JAITLD010000011.1 GCA_031278055.1 Rickettsiales bacterium
TCAAAATTTATTCGCGACATTTCGTAAATCCGGCGAAACGCCGCGCGCTTTTCCTCATTTGCCCCGTCCAATCCATAGACAACCCGCTCCATACGATCAAAATTTTCGTAATTTTTCAAGACGTCTATGTCAAACGCCATGTTGAACGGCGCGTCCGGCTTATACGATGCAAAGAACCATCTCACCATTTCCGGCGTGTAAATTTCCAAAACGCTGTCCACCGAAAATCCGTTGCCAATCGAGGAAGACATTTTCTTTTTTTCGCCCTTCGGCAAAACAAACGCGTATTTCGCATAGACGGGCGCCGAGGCGCCAAATATTTCCCTGACAATAACTTTCGCGGTGTCGAACGACCCGCCGGCCGACGAATGATCTGTTCCGCCCGGCTCGAAATCCACGTCCTCGTATTTCCATCGCATGGGCCAATCAATTCGCCACGGCAGTTTCAGACGCCTTGATTCGCGCAGATTAATTGTTTCCTTGTGCCCGCACAAACTGCATTCGTAATCGATAGTTTTTTTATCCGCGTTATAATTCGAAAATTTTATGCCGCGGTCGCGGTTGCATTTTCCGCAATAAGTTTCTATTGGAAACCAATCGGAATCGATTTCATTGGTTTTGAATTCTTGCAGAATCTCGCGGATTTTTCCGGCCGAATCCGCAACTTTGACTATCAAATCGTTATAGGCGCCGCCGCGATACATTTTGCTTTGATATATAAATTTGATATTTGCGATTCCCAAAACTGGCGCGATTTTTTCAAGAGTCACTTCGTTATGCCGCGCATAGGAATCCTCGGTCCCGTAGACATCCGGAATATCGACAATCGGCTGATACAGCAGCGATTTCAGCATTTCCTGCTCTGGCATGTCGGAGGGAACCTTGCGGAAAGTATCGTAATCGTCCCATGAATAAATGAAGCGCGTTTTTTTTCCCATTCGCGTCAGCGCGCGCGACACCAATTCCGTCGTTATAATTTCGCGAAATTTGCCAATGTGAATCGTGCCGGACGGCGTGATTCCGCTGGCAAGAGTATAGATTTCTTTATCGCCTTTCTCGGAAATGATTTTTCGCGCGATCAAATCCGCCCAATGCAATGCTTCATTTTCCATAATTTACCCCGCGCCGCATTATAAAACTATTTCATTCAACTTGTCAACAAACGCGCAATAGACGGGCGCATTGACTTTGGGGTATGCGGCACTTATAATTTCCCTTAATACTCGAGAGAGATTATGAGCAAAGATTTTTTCACAATGAACGACGATTTTTCCGGAATAATAGCCGCCGCGATTCCCGATTCGGATTTTTCCGGCGCGCGACAGATTTCCAGCGGATGGACGAACATTGTCTTCAACGTTCCGGCGCGCGATGCGGAATATATCTTTCGATTTCCGCGTAATCTTTTCTGGACCCAAACGATAGAAAAGGATGTCGCGTTCGCCAATTTTATCGCGCCGTATGTTTCGATAAAAACTCCGCGCGCAAAATTGATGCGCGACAAGTTTGGCCGGCCGTTCTCGGCGCATGAAAAACTGCCTGGAAATTGCCTGACCGAAGTCATGGCCGCATTTTCGAGGGAACAAACGGAAAACGCCATCAACGGCATTGCTGAATATTTGGCCGAATTGGCGGCCGTTCCAATCCATTCCTTGCCGGAAATCTGCAAGCAAAAAGAAAGCGACTTTCTGGCGGATTTGGCGAAAGTATACGAAAAATATCACGGTTTTGACAATGCCTTGCTAGACAGGCCGCAGGATGTCGTCGCGCACGGAGACCTGAATCCCGGAAACATTTTGACAAATGCCGACGGGACCATAGCAGGAATCATCGATTACGCGTTCGCGGGACTGTCGCATGCGATTTTTGATTTGTCAAACATTATCAGCCGGTGTCCGGACGATTGGAAAAAACCGCTTGCCGACGCGTATAAAAAATCAACCGAAAAAAACATCGACGAAAAATTGCTGGATGAATTTATCAATTGCCGGCGCCAGGTCGAAGTCGGTTATATCAAATATATGAAGGCGGAAATGCCGGAAATCATCCTGCCCGATGGTTTTTGAACCATTTGACTTTGGCGTCGAGAAGCTCGATTTCGGACATGTTTGCCACATCAATCCGCCCGCGGTATCTTTCAATCGTTCGCCGAACTTCTTCGTCGCCGATTTTTCCGACAAAAACTGGATCGGCGTCAAACGCGCTCCATACGACCGCAGACGCACCGGTTATAACACCGGCGGCCGCATCCATTCCGGGAAGCAAAACGTCGTAAAAAAAATCCGCGGATTTTTTCAGAACGACGCGTCCCTGCTCTATCCCATTGGCGGCCGCGCGTCGTTGAATAAAATTATCCGAAACCGATTTTGGAACTGCTAGAATATGGTATTCGACCGAATATCCGGCATTCGCGAGCAGCGAGGAAACATATTTTTCAAATTCGGGCGACAACAATGTCATCTCGAACAACAGGGCGAATCCCGACGCGATCAATTTCTCCAATGCGAGCAATAATGTCAATAGCGCGAACGCGTTTGTGTTTTCGCGCAATTTTTCATCGCCGAACATTCGGCGGATTTCACCCAAACGCGGATGATATTTTACAAAATTCCTGACCGCGACATGAACCAGCTCTACCCCGATTGCCCCAAAGAACGCCGCAGCGGCCGGAAATAATTGCGTCGATTTTCCCGACCCGCTCTGTCCGCAAAGACGCACGCATATCTTGCCTTTGCCGCCCGTGATTTCACAAACCGCTTTATCTGCGGCGGCCAGGCATTCCGCGTCGGAGAAACCCAGGGACAAATCGTCCGGATTCCAAAATCTTGTGAATTCAATCGCTCTTCGGCGAAGTTTTTCCATATATCATGCAGCCATCTGCTTTTTAATGTCGCGATAGACTGCGCGCAAATCGTCGATTCCAACCAGCTTTCCGTCTTTCCTTTCAACAGACCAGTAATCCCAGCCGTTGAACGACACCGCATTCTGAATTCTCGCCGCCATAACATGAATCGAAGCGCGTCCAAGCAACGTGTGCCGCAACTGCCCGTCGCGCGTTATCATCACGCGATCGCCGCGGCGCCCGACCAATGTCTGCCCGACAGAAAGCAATCCGTTCGCAATCAATTCGGCGAACGCGACTTTTTCCTCTTACCTTTTCGGCCTTGCGACCTCTATCTGCGATAAATCAACCGACCCGACGGACGCAATGCGTTCGCGCGCCGCTGCGACATACTTTTCATCCCGCTCGATTCCGATAAAATTACGCGACAATTCGCGCGCCGCCGCCCCCGTCGTTCCAGATCCGAAAAATGGATCCAAAATCGTGTCGCCCGCCCGCGTGCTGGACAGAATTACGCGACGCAGCAATTCAAGCGGCTTTTGCGTGCTGTGCAGGGATTTTCCGTTTTCGTCTTTCAATCGTTCGGCCCCCAAACAAATGTCGATGTGCCAGTCCGACCGCATTTGCTTGCCATTATTGTATTTTTTCATCGTTTCATAATTGAACGCGTATTTTCCGGTTTTACGCGGCGTCGCCCAAATCAACGTCTCATGCGCGTTGGCAAACCGAGTCCCGCGAAAATTCGGCATTGGATTTGTCTTTACCCACACAATATCATTCAAAACCCAAAACCCAAGCTCTTGCATAATCCGGCCTATGCGGAAAATATTGTGATACGTTCCGATCGCCCACATAGAACCGTCCGGTTTCAAAATGCGCTTGCATTCGACAAGCCATTTTTCGGTGAATTCATCATAGGCCTCCGGCGTTTCGAACCCGTCCCATGAATCGCGCACGGCGCGGGTCGCGGTCTGGTCCTCGGGCCTGTAAAGAACCTTTTTTCCCAGTTGCAGGTTATACGGCGGATCGGCAAAAACAGCGTCAACCGAACCGTCTGGAATCCGCGGCAGGACATCTATGCAGTCGCCCGCAAAAACTTTGTTAATAAATTCTCTCACAAATTATATTTTATCATAAAACGGGCCGACATCTTAGCGCGACCGATAGAATTTTGTAAAATAAATTTCTTGATTTTTTTATTTTTCTTAATTTCCGCGGGGCTTGACGCGAATGGGATAATACAATAAAATCACTTTTTATAATCGCTAAAAGGGAGAAAAATGGAAAAGTTAGGCATAATGTCATTTTCAAAAATGGGAATGGGACTTAATAAAGAAAGTCATGGATACCATGTAATAGAGGATTTGGCCGAGGAAATCTCCGGCCGTCCGGTTTATAAAATTTGGAGCAACTGGCCGAAAGATATGGACGGATACAAAGAACAAAACCTGCACGTAAAGAGATACGTTCAGATATTGCTGGCAAGATGCGAACGCCTGCTCGTGTTCTCCGAAGACCATTCCCTGGTCGCGGGAATATTTTCATCGTTCGGTATACAGCCTTTCAATATGACTTACATAGATTCGCACCCAGACTTCAACACCTGGACCAGCTCGATAACAAAATTGCCGCACGGAATGTCATTGGCGACATTGTGCGGAATGGAGGGGCCATATTTCAAAGACCTGGCCGGTAAAATCGAAAATCTGCAAATTATAGGCGGCTACGAGGCGGAGCCACAGGAAATCGAGCACTTGAAGCGCCTGTCTTATAGTTGCATGAAACCTGTCGAATTCCAATATCACGGCGATTGGAAAAACAATGGATTATCGCTTGACCTAGACGCGATAAAAGATTTCAAGGCCTGCAACTATCATGTAGGCGTGATGACTTATGATGAAATCCGGCCTGTTGTCAAGAAATTGCGCGGCAGTAAAATCATAGAAATTTCTGAATTCAATCCCGACAATGGATACGACGATTACGAAAAAAACATTATCGGCGAACTATTGCGGACAATTATCAGCGCATGACCCGCGCGGCCATGCGACAGGCCGCATTTTGCCAAACGCACATAAATTTTTCCGCAACCGGATTCTGAAAACAATCGCGGCGCCGGCCGATGATTTTCAAAATCCGCATAACCAATAATTACGGATTTGTCAGGCGTAATTCGATACGGCGGTTTTTTTGCAAATCCTTTGCGGTTTTTCCTTCGACCAGCGGACGGGTTTCGCCAAATCCCGCGGGTATCAGACGAAGTCCGGCAACGCCATGTTTTTCCAATTGCCTCACGACTTCTTTCGCCCGCAACAATGACAGCTCCAAATTATTCTTATACAATTTCGCGCCTTTTCTTACCGGCAGTTTGTCAGTGTGCCCGTCGACGCGAATCACCCATTGAACGTTTTGCGGGATTTTCGCCTCCATATTTTTTATTATGCCAGCTATGATTTTAATCTGATTATTTCCTTCATGCGACAGGGTAAATCCGCCGACCGGAAACAGTATATCGCTCGAAATCACAAAGCGATCGCTGGACACGTCGACGCCATTCATTCCGGAAAGCGCATCGCGGACCGCGCCGAAAAATTGCGACTGATACTTGCTCAGCTGGTTCAATTCTGAAACCCTGTCGGCAAGCGCCTTGTTCAACCGCTCGGCCAATGCGGCATATTCGACCTCGCGCGCTTCGCGCGTCCGCTCGGCCGCCGATAGCGCGCTGTTCATGCGCTCGATTTCCGCTTGCAATCCGGCCGCGCGCGCCTGCAACTCGCGACTGTCCATTTCAAGTTTTTCTTTTACGTTCAGTTCGTTTTGCATTTTCCTAACCACATTTTCCATATTCTCGCGCTCGGTCTCTAAATCGTAAAGTTTCTTTTCATACGCGGCGACCATCTCCATCTGCTCTTGCGTCAGTTTATTTTTTTCAGACGTCAATTCCGTGCGCTGACTATCGATGGCCAGCAATTCGTCGCGTGCGGCAATCAGCAAATCCTTGGCCTGCTGCTCGCTTTCCTGCAACCGCATGATTTGCTCGGTCTGCGTGGCGTTTATTTTGCGCAATTCCGCCACCTTGGCCACATCCCCGCCTTTCCTAAAAACATTCGTCGTGGTCCACAGAAACACGAACACTATCAAAAGGAAAATCAAAATTATGACCAAGTTCGAAAACAAATCCACAAACGAAGGCCAGGAATTATTTTTTTCTCTCACTCTCAGCATTTTTCTCTCCTATTTTTTTATTTTCCTTTTATTTGGAAAATTTACAGTTGTTTTTTTGCAATCGTGTTTTCAAGTTTCTCGACCGCGTTTGCGAGTTCCGCAACATCGGGCGATACGCGCGTGCGTCCGGCCAGACCCTCTTCGAGTTCCCGAAACAATGCGTTCTGCGCCAGCTGCGCCTGCAATCCCAAAAATCCGACAAGCAATGATCCGCCCAAACCGAAAAATGATGTCGAAAAAGCCGTCCCGATTCCTTTCAACGGATTCGCAAGCCCGATACGCATGGCCTCGGCCGCGCCCTCGTCTTCAAACGAAAGATTGTTTAACAATTCCGCAAAACCGCCCGTCGTATGCAACAACCCCCAGAATGTCCCGAGAAGTCCCAAAAAAATCAGAATGTTCGTCAGATATCGGATGGATTCGCGCTGGTCCTCGAACCTGCTGACGATTATATCGAGAAAATTGTTGAGCGTCTGGGCGGAAATAAACGAATTGCCGGACAGCCGCGCGCGATTAAGCATGATGGCGATTGGGCGTAATACAACAGGCGGATAATCATCCTGCGACCGCAATTTGTTTCCAAAATATCGCCGCATCCACTTATATTCGGGAAGCAACGCAAAAATCTGGATAAATGTCAAAAGGGTTCCGAAAATAGTAATACCGATAATCGCGCCGTTCATATAGATATTCGTGACGGCATATCGCATGAAATCATCGCGAATATAAACCGCCCCTATAACGACAAACGCGGTGAACAGCGCCATCCTGTCAAGATTTTTGTGAAACTGGCCGGCCACAATCATTCCCTTTACCGCCAAGTTTAGCAAGTTTCAATCAAACGCGTCAAGAGAGAATTTAGAATTAAGAGTTCAGAGTTAAGAGTGCAGAGTTAGGAGTTAAAAAAATTATCAATTATTAATCAATTAAGTATTGCAATTCTTAACTCTTAATTCATTTGTCTTTCCGTAAATATCACGGCGCCGTCCTCACTGATTCCTATCGTATGTTCCCATTGCGCGGATAATTTTCCATCCTTTGTCCTAACTGTCCAGCCGTCCGTATCCATAACACCCTGCTCTGTTCCCTGATTCAGCATGGGCTCTATCGTAAAAACCAATCCCGGGACCATTACGATTTTATCCTGACTTTTGTCATAGTAATGATAAATCATCGGATCGTCGTGCATGACCTTTCCAATTCCATGCCCCACATAATCGCGCACGACTGAAAAACCATTCGCTTTCGAAATTTTCTCGATAGTCTTTCCGATTTCAGACAACGGCACCCCGGGCGCGCATATTGCAATCGCCGAATTCAGACAATCAAGACATGTTTGCGTCAATTTTCGCGCGCCGTTCGACACGTTTCCTATCATGAACATGCGGGACGCGTCGCCATGGAATCCTTTCAGTTCCGCAGTCAGGTCGATATTCACTATGTCGCCGTCTTTCAAAACTTCATCGTCCCGCGGAATCCCGTGAACTATGACATCGTTGACCGACGTGCAAATGTGGCGCGGAAATCCCTGATATCCGAAATCCGACGAACGCGCGCCGTTCGCCGCCAAAAAGTCCGCGACCATCTTGTCAATTTTTCCAGTTGTGATTCCTTGGGCGACATGCGGGGTTATGAAATCAAAACAGCGGGCGACCAAATCGCCGACCGCGCGCAATCTCTTAAAATCTTTCGGGGCATAAACGCTGGGTAGCATTATTTATCCTTCTTGTGCTTCAAATGCGGCAAATGTAGTTTCGGCAGGGAAAACATCCGCCATTTCTTCATTTTATTCCGCAAATAATGCTCGTATATAAAAAACGTCATCCCGACACCGAACAACGGTAGCAGAAAAAATATGATTCTGAACGCAAGCAGACAGCCGAATAATACCGCCTTGTCCGCGCTGTCCGGCATTCCCAATAAAAAGACGCTTTCGAACACGCCGATTCCGCCGGGGACTTGGGCGAAAATTCCCGCAGCCTGCGCTATCACGAAAATGGCCACGAATTCCACAACCGAAATATCTATCGCGTGCATTGTCAGAAAATATAGCACCAATCCCGCAAGAACGCTGTCCGTCGTTCCGAGAAGACATTGCTCGACCGCCATGCGCGGCGATGGAACGCGGAACACTATGTCGCCTATTCTGAAAGTCTTTCCCTGAAAAAACAAGCTCGCGAAAAAATACACGCCGAGTAGCGCGCAACATACGCCGAATAAAAACCGCATTACGGGAATAGACGCGCCGCCGCTACCGGACAGCATGAAATATCCTATTAATGTCGCAGTCGCCGCGCCCAAAAAATAAGTGAATCCTGAAAACGTCAGCATTTTGACGATTTCCCCCGCCCGAACGCGCCATCTGGTATACAGCCGATACCGAATGGCCCCGCCGCTGATTGCCGCGTTTCCGGCATTATTGGAAACGGCAAACCCCAGCGAGCCGGCCAACATCCATTTCCACCAAGCCAAACGTTTTCCGATATAGCACAAGGCCAGAAAATCATAGCATGACAACACCAAATATTCCGCCAAACACGCGGTCATGGACCAGATTATGCTGGGCAGCGGAATTTGCGTTACGGAATGCAATACATCTTCGATCGAATATTTATGCAGCTGCCAATAAAGCATCCAAACGGCCAGCGCAAAAAATACCACGCCTATGCGCGAAAACATCTTTTTGAAAATTCGCCTTGTCCGTGCCGACATGCCTTTTGACCAGAAGCGATATTTATGGTATAATTTTTACGAATGAAAAGCAACAAAAAGTTTTCACGCCGCGAGTTTTTAACCATCGCCGGAGGTGGGGTCGTCGCGCTGACTTTCTTTCCAAAGACGGCATTTTCCGCGGAAAATGAAATCATAGCGATAAGAACCGGAATCCAACCCGGCAATAAAACGCGTTTGGTTTTGGAAACGACCAAACGTCCGGATTATTCCCTGTCGTATCCGGATAAAAAATTGGCGATTTCACTTAAAGCAAAATGTTCGGCGAAGCCAAACTTGGCCGACGGAACATTGATAAACGGAATCGATATCCAAAACAACAAGATTGTCGCAAATCTGAAAAAAACGATTGCGCCGATTCCAAAAAGCCAAATCATGATTCTGAACCCGACGGGCGGCGCGAAATACCGACTGGTCCTCGACTTCGCGGCCGGAAGCGCCGCGACAAAATCAAAGGCCGCCGCCGAATCCGCGGTCGCTAAAAAAACGACGCCGACCAAACCTGTTATTGTCATCGACCCCGGGCATGGCGGCAAAGATCCGGGCTGTCTGGGCGCGACAGGTACGCGCGAAAAAGATATAGTTTTGTCTGTTTCAAAGAAATTGTATAACAAACTTGACGCCGCGAAATATGATGTTTATCTGACGCGGCGAAACGATACTTTTCTGAACCTGGACACACGAAGCGGCATTGCGGAAAAGAAAAAAGCCGACCTGTTCGTATCGATTCATGCAAATTCCAATCCAAAGAAAGCCGTCAAAGGATTTTCAGTCTACACGCTGTCTAAAACCGCCTCAGACGCCGAAGCGCAAAAACTGGCCGAGGCGGAAAATTCCGCAGACAAAATCGGGGTCGACGGATTCGAAGAGTTCGAGCCGGAGTTAAGGAACGCCTTGTCGTCGCTACAACGGCAGATTATGAACAAATATTCCGTAGAATTCGCGCAAAAGATTTTGAATGCCACCCGCGATTCCGGAATCGGCCGCGTGGACGAAGCGTGGCGATTCGCGCCGTTCGCTGTTTTGAAAAGCACTATTCCGAGCTGTCTTGTCGAAGTGGGACACCTTTCGAACAAGGATGAGGAAAAGTTATTGAAAAACGGCGACTATCAGAATAAACTGGTCAATGCGTTGGTTGCGGCAATCAAGAATTATAATTTCAATACCTAAACGATTGGGAATTTACTCCACAACCAGCTCTTTATTTTTCACATCCACTTTGATGGTTCCTCCGTCGGAAAGCCGACCAGAAAGAAGTTTGTCCGCAATCGGGTCTTCCACATTATTCGTTATGAATCGCCGCAATGGCCGCGCCCCGTAATTCATGTCGAATCCGTTGCAAGCCAGCCATTCGATTGCTTTATCAGATACATAAAGAGTTATCCGCCGCATGGCCAGGCGTCGCTCCAAATCCGCCAGCTGGATTTTCACAATCTGCGGCATTTCCTTGATCGTCAATGCATTGAAGAACACGAATTCATCAACGCGATTTACAAATTCCGGCATAAAATGTTTTTTCACGGCTTCCTCATCCCTGAGGTTGCCGGTCATGATGATTATGGTGTTGGCAAAATTCACAATGTGGCCCTGTCCGTCCGTCAGCCGTCCATCGTCTAAAATTTGCAAAAATAATTTCAAAACATCCGCATGCGCCTTTTCTATTTCATCGAACAAAATAACCTGATACGGACGACGCCTGATTGATTCGGTCAGGATTCCGCCCCTGTCGTACCCGACGTATCCGGGGGGCGATCCGATCAGGCGCGCGACGCTGTGCGGCTCCATATATTCGCTCATATCAATTCTCGTCATCGCGGTCTCGTCATTGAACAACTGCTCCGCCAATGCTTTCGCCAATTCGGTTTTTCCAACGCCCGTCGGGCCCAGGAACATGAACGAACCTATCGGCCGACGCGGACTGGCAAGTCCGGCACGGCTGCGTCGAATAGCGCGCGCGACGGCCGACAGCGCCCCGTCCTGTCCGATAACCCGCTTGCGCAATTCATCTTCAAGATTCAGCAGGCGCGTCTGTTCGTCATTCGTCAACTTGTCCGCCGGGACGCCCGCCCACTTCGATACAACGGCCTCTATCTGCGCCGGCATGACCGTTTTATAATCCGCAGCCGCGTTATCTTTTTCCAATTCGGCTATTTTCTTTTCCAATTCCGGAACCCTGCCGTATTGCAGGGACGACGCTTTTTCAAAATCCCCGTTCCGCATTGCGATTGCTATGTCATTCTTCACATTTTCAAGCTCCGTCATTGCGGATGATAACGCGTGCATTTGCTTTTGTCCGGCTTGCCATTCGGCGGACAATTTCTTTTCTTCCGTCTCGACGTCGGAGATTTCTTTTTCCAAATCGGCCAGACGTTTTTTCGAATCCGCGTCTTTCTCTTTCTTCAAAGCGGACTGCTCGATTTTAAGCTGCATCAGGCGCCGCGTCGCCTCGTCCAATTTTTCAGGCCGCGACGATATTTCTATACGCAGGCGCGCCGCCGCCTCGTCCATCAAATCGATTGCCTTGTCCGGCAGAAATCTGTCAGTTACATACCGGTCGGACAGGCGCGCGGCCGCAACTATCGCGGAATCCGAAATGCGGACCCCGTGATGTTGCTCGTATTTTTCCTTTAATCCGCGCAAGATAGAAATCGTATCGTCGACCGACGGCGCGTCGACGAACACGGGCTGGAACCTGCGCGCAAGCGCGGGATCCTTTTCTATGTATTCGCGGTATTCGTCCAATGTCGTCGCGCCCATGCAATGCAATTCGCCGCGCGCCAACATCGGCTTCAAAAGATTGCCCGCGTCCATCGCTCCGTCGGCTTTTCCGGCGCCGACCATCGTGTGCAACTCGTCGATAAACAGTATGATTTCGCCGTTTGATTCCTTGACTCCTTTCAAAACGGACTTCATCCTTTCCTCGAATTCGCCGCGGTATTTCGCGCCCGCCAACAAGGCGCCCAAATCCAGCGACAATAATTTTTTGCGCGTCAGGGATTCCGGCACGTCGCCCGAAATTATTCGGCCGGCCAATCCTTCGACAATCGCGGTCTTGCCGACGCCCGCGTTTCCGATTAGAACTGGATTATTTTTTGTGCGACGCGACAGAACCTGAATTGTGCGACGAATTTCATCATCGCGTCCAATAACGGGATCAAGTTTTCCGCCCGCCGCCAGTTCCGTAAAATCCGTCGTGTATTTTTTCAGTGCCTCGGATGGCTTTAATTCCTGTTCTTCCGGATTCATTTTCGCCTCTTTTTCGAATTATATAGTTCGTGAATAAAATATTTCAATAGGGGATAATTTGGGTCAAGACCAGGACTGCATCTGCGATACTCCGCCGCCTTCGCGTTGGAAAAGAAAATCCGCAAAACATGGGTGAAAATCGGATTGCCAGAATCAACTGCGCCCAGTGCACTTGGACTCATAGGTAATGAAGAAACCGGATATGAATGCCTGCGTGCAAGTTGGTGGCGCGCATTGCAATGCGATAAACTGACGGACGGATCGGATTACCTGACCACTGCCCAAGAAATAGAAGGAACCAAAATCAAAGGTCTGTCCTTCGGGAGTTAAAATGCTGAATCCATACCTGCCAGACATGGGCGAGAATAAAGTGATTTTAATTTGACGGCTTATTCAGTAATAGTGCCATTTTTGATGTGGTAATCTTTCTCGTTCTTTTTACAGAACTGGATTACCTTTTTCGCCATTTCATTATAAAATTCTTTATGTGGCTTGAAAGCAGACACTTCGGAGTTGTAATTCGTTCGCCCAAAGATAATTTTGTCTGTGAAAGACAATGCTTCCAGAACTTTGTTTAAATCCTGCTCTACAAGGTTAGGCGTCGGGTACGGTTCTACACTAACCCATGTCTTGAAACCTTTATCATGCAGGCATTTCAGTGCGGCAATTCGGTCTTTATATGGCGCAGAGCCAGGTTCAATCCGTTTACGATAGGATTCGTCCAGCGATACCAGGGTAATACCATACTCATTATCTTTTGACAATTTTGCCAATTCTTTCGGTAATGTCCCCTTGGTCAAAACAGAACATTTGATACCGGCAGCATTCAATTTTTTCAATGCCGCAATGCTCATATCGCCAATTTCATCATAGCCATACATAAACGGGTCGGTGGTAAAGCATAGATGCACAGATTTTATGTGTTTTTTCAAACGTGGAATTTCCGCGTCCAGCAATTCCAAAGTATTTGACACCAGGACTGGTTTAATCCAATCTTCGTAATCTTTGACTTTACCAAATCTACGTGCCATAAGATAAGCATAGCAAGGATACCGACAGCCGTGGGAACAACCAACAGCATGGTTCATCGTATAGTCACCATACTCCACGCCTGTCCTGTAGAGCATTGACTTCCGTTCAATATAACCTTTTACTTTCGGCACTTATTTTCCTATCCAAGTTATTTCTATTTTTGGTTGCTGATTTATATAATCATCATAATCCACTGGAAATGCTTTTCTTTTCCGTTCATATCCAATAAGAGATTTTACAGATATCTTCCCTTCGTCTTCCAGGGATTTAAGAATCTTACGAATCCCTTTTGATAATAATCCGCATACGATTCCGCCCTGATACACCTGCCTGTTGTTTAATACCTTGTTCTTTTCCAATCCATTTACAAATCGTACTTGTTCTGGTTCTGAGATAATGTTATAAAATAAATTTGGTTGTTTCATTTTATCCATAATTTCAAGAAACTTTTCTGCACCTAGAATGTTCTTAGAAATATAGAAAAGCGCATAATGCGAATTACTTTTTTCATTATCTAGAATTTTATAATAAACAAATTGAGTGTTAGCCCTTTCTTTCAGAGCATCGACAATAACTTTTATAAATTCTTGATAGTTTTTTACATTTTTTGCATTGTTTTCAGATATGTCTATATCTTTCAGAAACTCAGCAATTGGCTTCAATTGTTCCGAAGTTTCTTCTTTTTTCAAGAATCGGTAAATATGGTAAACAGGGATGAAAATCAAAATGTCGGAATTTGTTTTTCCAAACAGGTATGAATCATAGGTATTTTTACTGATTTGAGTATAACCAAATGGGTCAATAAAATATAATGCGTGCGATAAATTGTTTAGCGTGTTGGAAATATCTGAAATAAATTTATCGGCAGAATCACCAGAGAAATCGATATAGGACTGCGCTGGAACATTTTCTTTTAGTTTTGCAAGTCGAGCTGCGTCAATTTCATTCAGAGCAAGGTGCGGGCTTTTCTGATTTGTGGTAAATGTAGGCAACATTTCAGTAAAAACATTATTGGCGATAACAGCACTGCCGGATTCCCCATTATCGGACTTGCCCATACCGGCGAACGGGTCAATAACATAAATATTTCTGTAATAAACATTTGGCAGAGTCATGATGGCAAGATATGCCTTGAGATATTCTTTGTATATTTCAAGTTTTACTTTGCTATGTTCCGTAATGAGATTTTTGGTATCCACTTTTATTCTCTTCGGTTGTTGTATTGTAGTCCAAAACAAACAAACTTCGCAAGGTCTAAATCTTAGTTTATCTTTGACACGAATTTCCCCATAAACTCGGAATTATCATCGTCAATACGAATTGGTTGATTATCTGGGTCGCTGACATTATCAGATAACAGCAAGCCGTGAGATTCATCATCATCTGTATTCATCCATTTTAT
>JAITLD010000024.1 GCA_031278055.1 Rickettsiales bacterium
GGTATAGAACACGCGCCCTTCTACATCCACAAAAAGGGATGTCGCCGGTATTGAGATTTGCAACCCAAGCATTCCTTGAAAAGCCTTTGAAGATTCAACTTTCTGATCAATATCGCCGCCGATACGGCCGGCGAATGCAGACCCGATACCGGCGCCGATATAGGGTTTCACTATCGGCGTCGGAAATAATTTGATATATAAATTAATCATAGCCGCCTGAATATCTACATTCTTGGATAACAGATAATCATACTCGCCTTCTATCCGGATGACGGGAATATCGATTCCCAAAACCGCGCCATAGCTTTCGGCGGAATTTCGTAAATCTTTCAGAGTCGACGGAATCCCGGCGCCAGACGGGATGTATGTCACGCTGTTTCCGAATGATGCGGTCGCGCCGACGTATAGGTCGACCAACACCCCCGCATTTGCATGCGATACAAAAGCCGCGAGCAAAAGCGTAGATATAATTTTTTTCATAATTTTTCCTTTTGTTTTGTTGTGATATAATGATAAAGGTTAATTATGGATAAATCAAGAAATCTTTTAATAGCCGGCCTCGGCAATCCTGGAAAAGAATACGATGGCACCCGTCACAATGCCGGATTCATGGCCGTTGATTTTTTGGTCGGATCAGACGCGAAATGGGAAAAGAAAAAAAACTATCTTGTCTGCAAGACTGAAAAAGGCATTTTTATAAAACCGCAAACTTTTATGAATTTATCGGGAATGGCTGTTCAGGCGGCAATGGCGAAATATAAAATCCCTCTTTCTAATGTCTTGGTAATTCATGATGATATCGACTTGAAGCCCGGGGATCTGCGGATTAAAACAGGCGGAGGGAATGCGGGGCATAACGGGCTGAAATCAATCAGCGCGATCGTTGGAAATGATTATACGCGCGTTCGAATCGGGGTCGGTCGACCGGAGGGCCAGAATTACGATATTTCCGATTGGGTGGTTGATAAATTTACAAAATCGGAGTTAGATGAAGTTATAAAAACATTCTATAAAATAACCGTGCCAAACTTGTCATGGTGATTAGGGAGTACCATTCTGGGATACTGTTGTGCAGTTGTTTTCATTACTACAAGTTTTATAATTTTTGCAATTCCCTGATTGAGTGCAACAACCAAACTTCTGATTTTGATCTTCGGTATTTATCCAAAAACCATCCTCGCAATAGGCAATTCTATGTTTTATATTAGATAATTCTTTGTGGGGAGTGCAATACACTCCATTCCCGCTAAGGGTAAGCTCATTCCATCCCTTCGACGCGTCTTCACAAACATCTGAATCTTCGGACAGATATACGAACAATCTGTGGTGCCGATCTTTTTCCGCATCCCCGAAAGAGTTATTGTAGTAAATATAATTTAAATATTTTTCGTTTCCTCCATTTAGCCTAGATGTATATATTCCGGTTTCGCCATCAACCATTACAAATGTGCCGACGCAGGTTTTATTTATATTTGTATCTGTGGTTCCATAATGCTCGAAATTTAAACTTCCCATACAAAATAAATGTTTTTTCCCAACACTAGCAATATACTCCCAACTGCTATTGCTTTCCAACGGGTTGCAATATTTTCCATCTGCTGTACCAGAGCGTTGCGAATCTTCAAAACAGCATTGCCTTGATGGATCGCACAATCCATCCGTACTCGATTTGTTAAAACCGATTCCCGTTAGGAACAACGTCATTTCGTCTTTTTTTCCATTT
This sequence comes from Rickettsiales bacterium, assembly GCA_031278055.1. Classification (GTDB taxonomy): domain Bacteria; phylum Pseudomonadota; class Alphaproteobacteria; order Rs-D84; family Rs-D84; genus JAISGC01. The sequence goes on from JAITLD010000024.1 coordinate 1,724, forward strand.
GCATATTCGCAACAATTTCCGAAACTATCTTTTTTTCCACTGAAACAACAATTTGTGAAATACGACGTCTCTGTTTCAGACTCTTGATAATACATTCTTCCATTAATACCTCCTTTATGAACAAGCACAATGCTGTCCAAGTCATAAATGCCATTATTAATAGAAACCTGATTAGTAGCGTCGGCATTCTTTACTATACCGCCAGATTCCATCTCATCAATGGAATTACTGCACATTTCATACGCTGAACTTGCAAATGGATTACTTTCGCAACTAGTACCCCCTTGTTCATTCCAAAGAAAAATTTGATCGTCGGGACAATATCCGCTGAAACAGCTATCGTTAGTGTATCCTTTGAACCACGCAAGAACAGTATCGTTGAATACATCCTCGTATCGAATCTTACTGTCGGGATAGGTCAATTTATGACTGCAGCCCCCCCAGATATTTTTTGCAATTTTTGTTTTAATATCCGTATCATCGCCATTCGGATATCTTGGCTCTTCCTGCTCTTTATCTTCTTCAGGTTCGGGTATTATTGTCGGTTTTGAATTAAAATCCCCATATCCTTCACGCATTTCCTCAATCTTTTCCAAATCTCCCGTCGGAACCATACCGACGCATTTTTCCACTTCGGTATAGCAATAATTGTTATCTAATATGTCATTAAGCACATTTCTGCGCTGCGGCGAAGACGAATCCAGACACAATCCGAATTGGCTCTCAACCGTCTGACACTGCATTTTTACACACTCTTGCCCCACTATCTTACAGTTCTGTAAAACTGCCTCGTAAGTCCTCTGCAAATCTATGCTCTCCATACTGCTTGCCCATGTAGATGACTCGTTCCCGCTTTCCGAATTGGTATCCGAATTACTATCCAAGCTGCTCATCAACGCGCCGCACGCGGATTGGATATCCGCGCACATCTTGTTCACCGTCGTATCCGCCGCAATGCTGAAAATAGACAGGGCGCGGGAATCAAAATCTTTTATCGATTGCACCGTTTCAGATTTGCATTGTCCGACCAGCGGCGTGCAATTCTGACGCATGGATTCCAGTTTTTGATTTTGCGCGACCTTGATTTTCGCCAGCGCGTATTCTATAAAATTTTCCCATACCGCCGTTTGAATTTCCTCGCAATTTTTCATCGCCGGTTCGATATACGTCTTTTTCGATTCCAAAAATCTGATCATATCCGCATTGGACTCTATCGTTGCCCATTTTCCATCGCCGCCGGGCATGGTCAAAATGTTGCCAAGTTTCGCCAAATTTTCAGACAAGATGGCACTGCCAGTCAAAGGATCAATGTATTTTCCGGACCAGTCCAGACATTTTCCCAAATTCTCGCCGCACACGGAATCGGTATTCATGACTTCCATCATCTGCTTCGTGCAGCCGACCATGTCCCCGCTGTTTCTGGTCTGATAATTCGTCAGCCTCGACATATCAAGCAGGGCCGAGGCCTCTTTCGCTTTGCTCAACGCGCCTGATTTCAGCGATTCATAGTTTTTCGTCAAAGTGTTGCAATCCTGCTCTATCGACATCTGATATGCCGATTGCACGATTTTTATGTCCGCGGGCTCGCAAACTTCATTCGCCATTTCCACACAAATCGGAAGGGCGGCGCGATACAAAGCCTCGCCCTCTTTCGTCGTCATCGACGCCCCCAGCATGGAATCCACACTATCGAACATGTCGCCCGTCACATTCGATATCGACAAATCCAATGCGGCCAAAGATTGCGTTTGAAGGGCGTCGGTCGTTTTTGCGTTTATTTTTTTCAGGATTTCATCCAATACTTTTTGCGAAGCCGATTTGTCCTCGGTATTATACGCATCCTCGCCCTCCGTTGATTCCACCATCGCTTCGACGTCCTCTTCGTCCATATTGACCGCCAGCAATCTTTCATTAAAATCTGTCAGTTTTGTCTGAGCTGTTTCCAATTTCTTTTTGTCGTCGTCAAAGTCGTGCATGCGGACACTGCACGCACAGCGACGGAGCGTCGCGTCCTTGTTCGCGCAGAATTCATCCATGCACGAAAAATAAGTTTCGCGGCAAACACTATATGTCGGACTGATTGATGTTCCAACGACTTTATTGGCGACCGCAGCGCGCGACCGAGCCGCGCCCGGAATGGCGGCGCGCGCGACCCTGGCCGTCGTCCGCGCGGCATCGGATGAAATCACGGGGCGCGCGGCTGCGCGCGAAGTGGTCGCCGCATTGCGCGCAGAAATTGGCGCGGTTCTAGATGCGGCGGCAGTCGGGGCGATAATTTTGCTTTGGACCGCGGAACGCGAAACAACTTGTTGGCGCGAGGCGCTTTCGCGCGCGGTTTGCTGCGATGGACTCGCGGCGACTTTGCGCACTACGGCCGAACGGCTGGCGTTATTCGCCGTGCTCCTGACCGGCTGGGGGGCGGCTGTCGACTTACCGCGTTCGGCCACAGTTGATGTTTTTTGTTCGGTTTTTCCGCGCTCCGAGGAACTTCTTTGCTGTGTAAGAGGCGCGTTTCGTGAAGCCGCGCGCGCGGTATCGACCGCGTCATCAGCATACGCGTTGCAACACGCGAAAAACAAAACCGCAAAAAGCGAGAATATCTTTCCCATCTATAAGAAAATCATAGTAAAAACCCCGCTATTCAGGCAAGCATAATTTAACGCGTCCCGGCCGCGCAGATTTCATTTTTTTATAGCCCCAACCTGTGATATAATATGAAAGATTAGAGGGATGAATGGGTAGAAAAATAACCCTGATTTTAGCGGCTTTGATGGCGCCATTCGCATTGTCTGCGCGCGAGGGGGCGCCGTCTTATTATCAGAACGCCTACAAGCCGTCATACCAATATGCGGCGGGGCGCTATCCGGAACAAAATGTTTACGTCGGAAATGCCCAAATTCGGCAGGCGGTGGGGCAAAGATCGTATAGTTATCAGGTCCCGCGCCAGACAAATACTCTTTTGAATGGAACTATGACGGCAAACGGCGTTGCTATTCCGCCGGAAAACAAACAAAATGATATTGTCCTGACCGCGGCGTACGGGCGGAAATTCGCGGACTTTCAATTTGAAACGGGCGTCCAATCAATTTTGGAATGGGATGATATGATTATAAATGAAGTCACTTTCCATGCCGAAAAAGATTTCCAAGTGCGCAATTATAATATGTTCGCGTTCGGAGAATATAGTTATGGAATTTTATCATCCGGCGGATTATCGATGGATTATGATTTGAAGCCTTATAACGACGCCAATCCGCAATACGGAATATTCACGATTTCAATGGGCGGCCAAACGGGAAAAATGCAGGATATGAAATTTGGTGTCGGCGCGCGGCATATTTGGGATATCGCCGGTTGGAAAATATCGCCCATTATCGGATACCAAATTTTCAAGCACGATTTGAAAATGGACAACCATATTTATCCGAATCCCGCGGTTTATATTCCGTTAATGAATCAATACGGGGATTATATCTACGGCGACACTACCGGAAACTATTATTCCGTAACACCTGGAACGGCGGTCCCCGATGATTATTACCAGGTTTGCATGTCGCCCGAATATTTGGGATTGGCGGCGTCAGACCCAATCACCCACAGTCCTGTAATTGATGCCGATGGTAATTTGCTGACCACAACATACGACCCGCTTTATACATACCAGCCGTGGGGCGTGGCGCCTGGCGAATGCGTAGTTCTCGGCGGCGACGGCATGATTATCGTCGAAGGCACCACGCATATCTATAATACTACATGGTCGGGAATATTCCTGGCGCTCGAAATTGAAAAACAATTGACATACATCGACAAGCTTCGTTTTTATGCGCAAGTATCGATGCCGCATTATAAAAGCGAGGGAATCTGGCCAAATCGCACGGATTGGCAGCAAAATCCGAGCTTTGTCGATGAAGGTGACAATGGCGCCATGCAATATCAAATGGAAATGGAATATATTTATCAATTCAGCGACCGGTTGCAACTGTCGCTTAAAGCCGACATGTCATATTTTCAAATCGGCGCGGTCGGCGGCGAATTGTATGTCGCCGGATATCAATATTATGTAACGGATGAACAAGGATTTCTAGTATGTCAAGATATATTGACCGGCAACGTTGGCGCGGCGTATTGCGAAACTGGCGGCGCGGCGGTGCTGGCGACCCAAAACCCGTATACGGAAAAGGTCACCGATTCTTTGAAAAGCGCGGTGTGGCAATCATTCGGTTTGCACTTGGGTGTAAAATATGCTTTTTAGAAATACTGAAAAACAAAATGCGAACAAGGACCGTTGTTTGCGCGTTTTTTTGCGCTGTATGCGGCGCGCGGCCGTAGTTATCTGTTGCTTGCTTTTTTCCGCCCGCTCTTTCGCGGACATTTCAGATGAATTTGAAATAGACAGATGGCATATAACGCTTCATAAAATTCAAAATGTCGCGATTGGGCAGAAAATCAGTCCGAAAACGATAAACGCGGTGATTCAGGAATCGTCGTTTGTTCCGCAAATCATACATCGGGACAAGAATCAGCCGGAATTTGTGCTGACAATGAGGCAATATCTGACCAATTCATTGGACCAGCTTAGAATCAAAAACGGAAAAAATGCGGCGAAGAAATATTCGAAATTACTGGCGCAGACGGAAAAGAAATTCGGAATTCCAAAAAATGTTATTCTGGCGCTATGGGGAATGGAAAGCGATTATGGAACATTCAAAAGCCGTTATCAATTGAGTGATTCCTTTCTGACCCTGATTTACGACGGGCGGCGCGAACAATTTTTTACAGAACAGCTTTTAGCATTGATGAAAATCGCGGATAAAAACAAACTGGACGTCAAATCTTTTGAGGGCTCGTGGGCCGGCGCGATGGGACACTTTCAGTTTATCCCCACAACCCTGCGGCAATACGGAGTCGACGGGAATGGCGATGGAAAAATCGATATCATGAATTCTGTTGCGGACGCAATGGCCAGCGCGGGAAACTATCTGAAAAAAATGGGATGGAAAAAAGGCGAAAGAATTTTGAAAAGCGTAAGGTTGCCGCCAGGATTCAAAATGGAATATTGCGACGGAACGACAAAATTAAAACCGTTGGAATGGCGCGGAATGGGAATTTCGGGCGTTCCCAAGGGAAATAAAAATATCGGATTGATATGCGAGGCCAGCATGTTCCCGCTGGCCTATCTGACGTATGACAATTTTTATCGAATAAAAAAATGGAACAATTCGAATTATTACGCTGTTGCTGTCGCCCTTCTAGCCGATAAATTGAATAAGTAATCCTATTATTAAAATAATCCCGTTTGATTCGCGTAGAATTGCCATATCTTTTTTAACCCGCGCGGCTTTTCCACAGCCCATGGCTTTGGGTTTCCGAGATAATGCAACATAACAGGATTATATTTCAAATCGATAATTTCTCTGCCGGACATCTTGTCGAAATCGCGACCCGCAGCCTCGCCAAAATTATATTTGGCAGGCAGAAAAAGTATTCTTCTTTTACAAACTTCGTTCAGAGTCGTTTGGTCCGGATGAGCATATTCTTTTTTCGATTCTTTTACGAGTTTATCATACGTTTTTTCCGTTCTCATTTTAGATAGATTCATTATCAAAAATCCAGAGTTTATATAATTATTACTTCCGACGCCGGCAACCAAATTATCGCCCAACTCAATCCTGTCCGCCTCTATCAAATCACCCAGGAATACAACATCGACATCGGCATAAATGATTCTGCCGACATCCGGCAGCAGTGTTGGAAGCATTAGGCGATAATATATTCCAATCGGCCAATCTCCGAGATAGGATTTGTCAAAATCATGATTCGCATTCAAAAAGGTTATTGAGGAGTCGCTTTTCAAAACTATCGCCCTCAGCATTTTTTTATCATCGTCGGAAACGCTTTCGCCGACTACGCAGTAGATATCGTAATCGCATCGTCCTTTTGATACATCCAAAAGCGAGTACATGGCGACCGCCGCCTGTTTCGCAAAATTTTTATCAAAACAAAACGATACCTTGACCCTATGCTCGTATTTTTTTAACGGCGCGCGTCCGGCGCCGTCAAGGAATAATTTCGGATTGTAAGCAAGCAAACGAATCCGTTTCCGCAATCTTTTTGACGGAATGAACGCGTTTAATATATTTATCAGAAATTTTTTTATGCGGCGCAATTTCAACTCGCTACCTTCCATTTTCGATAACGCGGAGATTGTAAACAAAAAACATCGAACCGTCCAGATAAAAAAACGTCATACAGTCATCAATGACCGGCCATTCTTAGCCAGCCACTTTTTTGCGGCTTTGCAATCCGGACCGAAATATTGCGCAACCAAGGACCAGAAAGCCCGTGAATGATTCATCTGTTCAAGATGACAGCATTCGTGAATAATCACATAACGCATTATTTCAGGCGGCGCGAATGAAAGCCGCCACGATAGGGAAATTGTCCCGCTTGCCGAGCACGAACCCCAACGGCTGCGCGTATCCCGCACGGCGACGCGTTTCGGCCGCATGGTTGCCGGCATGGAATGCATGATTTCGCGCGCGCGAATCAAAAAGTTTTTTTTGATTTTATCGCGCACGCGCCGGTCCAAAAATTCGGGCGCGCCGCCGATTTCGGATTGGACGACTTTATACGGTCCGCCAAATACATGCAAAATATCCCCGTCTTTTATTTTCATTTGATTTTTTTGATGATTTCGTCTGAAATGTAATCGGCGTCAAACCCGTATTTTTTATAAACGTCGACTCCGCGTCCGGATTCGCCGAAATCGGAAACCCGCGCGACCATCGAGACGGAGAACGGGGGCATTTCGGATGACGCTTCTATCCACACGCCGAATCCGCTGGACAGAAATCTCGCGATACCGGCGCGATTTTCGCGCATTAAAATTTCCAGGGACGGCACAGACATCACGGATGTTTTTACACCCAAAGATTCCAATTTTTCCCGGACGGCCAGCGCCAGCGCAACCTCGCTACCGGTGGCAACCAGTTTCACGCGCGCGTTCTTGTCGCCCGCGATAACATAGCCGCAAACAGATGCGTCCTTGGATTCCGGAACAGCCGCGAATGACTGCCGCGACAAAATTATTGCCGATGGCGAATTATCGCTGAAATGTCGTTTAAGGCATAAAAACATTTCTATCGGATTACACGGTCGATAAATTGTCAATTTCGGAATCATGCGCAATCCTGGCAATTGCTCGACCGGCTGGTGGGTGGAGCCATCTTCGCCAAGGGCGATGGAATCATGCGAAAAAACAAACAAAACCGCAAGATTCATTAGGGCGGCCATGCGGATTGCGCCGCGCATATAATCACCGAATACAAGAAATGTTGAGCCATACGGTTTGAATCCCGCAAGAACGAGTCCGTTCATTATCGCGCCCATCGCATGCTCGCGCACTCCGTAATGAATATAATTTTTTTCCGGAACTTTCGCGCCGGTGCTTTCCGACAAGTCCGCGCTGCCCCCGACAATCAAATCGGGATTCTTCGCGGAAAGAGCCTTTAACATACAATTAAACAATTCCCGCGTCGAATAATTTTTGACCGGAATATGCGGGATATTAAACCATTTTATTTTCTGCTGTGTTTCGGATTTATGCGACTGGTCATGTT
>JAITLD010000054.1 GCA_031278055.1 Rickettsiales bacterium
CACGGTTGCGTGTACTGCGTCCAGGGCGGCACGAACGGCTCGTGCTCCCGCGCCGCGGTAATGGAATTGCCATGAAACATGAGAGTTCAGAATTATGAGTTCAGAGTTAGGGGTTGTAATTATTAATTATCAATCTAATTAAGCACTGCTATTCCCGCCTGCGCGGGAATGACAAAAAACTCTGAACTCTTAATTGATTACTCTTTGTTAATTTTTTTTCAGTATTTTTCTCCGCAGCTTTTCCATCAGCACAAATAATGCCGGGGTCAATGCAAATGTCCACAGTAATCCGCCAAGCATTCCGCCAACCAAAACAGCCGCCATCGAAATCTTTGTTCCGTCGGGCGAGAATAATTGCGGCAGCATTCCCGCAACAACCGCTATCGTTGTCATCAGAATCATGCGATATTTATCATTAAACTGATTCCATAACGCTTTGGCCGGCGCTGTTCCCGCGGAGACTTCATTCACTGTCGGCTCTAAGAGCAAAATATTATTATTCACCACCAATCCGACCAACATTATTATTGACAGCATGGCCGCGATGTTTACCGTTCCGCCCGTCAAAAACAGAAACACGAACACGCCCGCGAACGACGTGATTATCGACGTGGCTATCGTGAACGGATGCGCGACGCTGTTCAGAATCGCTGCCAGCAACATGAATGTCAGAATCGTCGCAAGCAAAAAGGTATTCGCCATTTCGCCCGTCGTCTCGTCCTGCGTCTCGCTCATTCCGCCGAATGTTATCCTAAGCCCGTCCGGCACATTCATCTTGTTAATTTCCGTCTGTATTTTCGAACGCACGGGGCCGATTGTCGATTTGCCGAGATTCACATCTATTTCAGTCAGGCGATGCTTGTCGATACGATATACGTTGCGCGACGCCTGGCGATATTCCAGTTTTCCCAATTCAGAGATCGGAACCATCCCGCGGCGCGTGTCAATCAAAACCTCATTGAAAGAATCCACCGTCTTGTATGTTTTTGAAAACTCCACTATCAACGGATATTCCTCTCCCTTCTCGCGATACCGCAATGTATCGTCGCCGTAAAACGCAGTGCGCAAGGCCATTCCGACAGACGCGTTCGCCGCCCCCCATTCGCTCATTTTGTTCTGGTTGGGAATGAATTGAATTTCATCATTCGGAACCTGCGCGGCCAGCATGGCGGACTGGACCTCGTCCATCGCGTTGATTTTGGCCATCAATTCGTCGGCAAGTTTTTCGCGCGCTTCGTCGTCGTCGCCCAAAACATTTATCACCATATCCGAAGTGCTGAATCCCCCGCCCTGGCTTTCGCCCGCCTTGACTGAAAACTCCGCGTCCGGAATGTCGGCGAACGCGGCGACCATGCGCTGCGCTATCGCTTTGTCGGATTCCCGCTCGGACAACGGAACAAGTTTTACGTTGATTAACACATTCTGTAATCCGCGCCGTCCGATTTTTACGGATGTCGCGGCAACCTCTGGAAAATTCGCCAGTTTTTCTTCGACTTTCAGCGCCAACTTCTGCGCCTTTTCGAATGTCGATCCCATCGGCGCGCGCGCGGTTATGTTAATTTCGTCAATGTCCGTTGTCGGCGAGAACTCGTTCCCGACAAACGACAATAATGACGCCGATAAAAACAATGTCGCGACCGCAATGCCAAGCCATCTCCATGGATGGGCCATCTCGGAATCAAAAATCTTCTTGAACCAATCAAGCTGATGCTTTTCATGCTTTATATTTTCGGCAACCTTTTTTCTTTCAGTTTTCTTCAAGAACTTCGCAATCATCATCGGGGTCAAAGTAAACGAGAACAATAATGACATCAATGTCAGATACACGACCGTCATTCCAAATTGATTCATGAACAGGCCCGCGATTCCCTCCATGAATGCCAGCGGCAGAAAGACGACTATGTTCGTCCCGACGCCCGCCAAAACCGCGACCGCGACTCTTTTCGTCCCCTCAATCGCCGCATGCTCCGGCGTCGCCCCGTCGTCAATCATAGTGATTGCCGATTCAATCAGAATAATCGCGTTGGAAATCAGCGTGCCGAGCGCGGAGGCCATAGCCAAAAGAGTCATCGAATTTATCGAGAATCCCGAACTGCCCATAAACAGAAATCCGGATACAAGAGAGGCCGGAATCACAACGCTCGCGATGATTGTCGAACGCCAGTTTCTCGTAAACACCAACAGGACGATAACCGTCAAAATCAATCCGAAAATTATTCCTTCCAACGTGTCTTCCGTATCGTTTCGAATCGAGGTCGCCGCGTCGTTGATAATCCTGATATCGGCGTTTTCACTTTTCAATTCTCTGCGCAAAAGATTTCGATAGCCGTCCAGCCTATTTATCAGAGAATCGGAAATCTTTACGGCGTTTCCATCCGTCGCCTTTACTATCGAAATTATCAGCACTTCCTCGCCATTGTATCGGCCGCCCGTCGCCACGTCCTTTGCCGAATCCTCGACCGTCGCGATTTCTTTCAACGGAAAGGCCAGGCCCTCCGCCGTCGTAATCTGCATTTCTTCAATTGCCTTGACCGTCGCGAATTCGCCTATAAATCGTATCGCATTCGAAGAAAAGCGGGTTTCGATTTTTCCGGACGGAACATTCAGGTTATACGCGTTTATCGCCTGCAATACCGCATTGATAGAAACGCCTTTGGCAGTCATTCGCTGCGGGTCCAGAAACACGCGGATTGCGCGCTCGCGCCCGCCGAATATATCGACCGACGCGACGCCTTTAATCGATGTAATGCGCTGCGATAAAACATCGTCCACAAAATCATACGCGTCGCGCAAATCGACGCCGGAAATCGCAAGGTCCATCACCGTTTGTTGCAAAATATTCAGCTTGCGAACCACCGGCTGCTCCAGCTGGTCGGGCAAATCGTAGACAATCGAATCAACCTGGCCCTTTATTTCCTGCTGCTTTTCCATCCCGTCTTCTTCGAGATTGAATTCGGTTATGATGTAGGCATAGTTGTCATAGACCTGCGATGTTATCTTTTTGATTCCCGAAACTTTGGAAATGACATCTTCGACCGGTTTTACGACCTGCGATTCTATTTCGGCGGGGCCGGCGCCGGGATACAGCAACGTTGTGGTCACCATCGGCAAATCCATCGGAGGCATGCGCTCGACATTCATCTTTGGATAAGACACGATTCCAAGAACGACCCAGAACAGAACGAACATCAATGTGGTAATCGGACGATGGACAAAGAATTTTATCATGATTTCACCTTATCTCGATTTTCGCCACGCGTTATCTGACCACGATTTTATCGCCGTCTTTCAAGCCCAAAACGACGACGCGGTCCGCGTCTTTGGCGATGACTTTCGCGCCATCCGGAAGCTCTGCGTCAATCGGCAGAAAGAATCCGGTGTATTCCGACAGAATCCGCATGGTGCCAACCACGTTGCCGGAAACTTTTACAACGAACATTCCGGTATCCAAATCAATGTCTTTCGACACGTAGGTAATTCTGGCGTCGGCGCCTTTTATTTTCTGCCCTACGGCGAATTTTTTTATCCGGCCGGACGAAACCAGCGCGCGGCCGTTTTTGACAAACAACGGCTCTTCCAGAAAATCAGTCGTTTTTTTGGCAATCACGTATTCTTTCGGCGTTCCGTGCTCGGCATGAATCCGTACGACATTATGAACCGCGCGGATACCTTCGGAACGAATTTTTTGTATGCGATAACCAACCAGAACGGATATTGAAAGAATCAGAAAAAAAACAATTATTTTCTTTTTCATTGCTCGTATTTCTTTATGTTTTCCGCAGTCGTCAGGATTTGCAGTTTGGCGTTGAACACAGCCATCTCCATCTGGGCCTGCGCGCGCTCGACATCCGACAGTTCGGCGGCCGATGTCTGTCCGGCCAGAAATCTGTCTTTGGACAGCTTGTATGCCTTTTCCGCCAAATCGTTCGCGACCAATAAGTCGCCCAGCTTTTTCCGCAGGTATTCGTGCCTTTGAATCAAATCGCTGTATTCCGCGGATTTGAGTTTGCGCGACTTGTCCAAATCCTCGCGCGCGGAAATCGCCGACATCGCCGACTGAGTGGCCGCGGCGCGTTTCGCCCCGCCGTCGAATAGGGGAACGGAAATCGAAACGCCAATATTCGCCGACTTCAAGTTGAAATCGCCGAGCTTGCGCATTGAATCCGCAAAGGTCAGATAATTGTATGACGCCGAGGCGGCGATTGTCGGCGCATAACCCATGTAATTCTGCCATTTCTCCGCGTCATACATTTTTGCCTGCGCCTCGTAAATTTCCCATTCGAGAGGATTTATTTCTTTTGACCGGATACTGGAAAATTTGTCCGGAAAATCGGATGTCAGAACAATCGGCTCCGCCTCGTCGATTCCGGCATAGACTTTCAGCATTCGAAATGCGGAATCACGATTGAATTTCGCGTCCGCCAAATCGATTTCGCGCGACGCCACGTCGGCGGAAATCTTGACCAGATTGCTGCGGTTGGCGCGACCGGTCGCCGTCAATTGTTTTTGCGCCGAACGCGTGTTTTTCAGGGATTTTTCCGCAATCCTGACAAATTCGTCCGTCATTTTCGCCGACCAGTATAAATTCACGGCGGCCGACCTTGTTTCTATTTCCGCCAGCTTTTTGGATGTTTCGGCAATTTTGACGCCCTTTTCGGCCATGTCCAGCGCATAGCCGATTTTTCCGAAAGTATAGATGGGCATTGACGCCGTCAAACCCGCAGTCCCGATGTTGTCAATCGAAGCGGGAATCGAGGCGGAACTCGCGCTCGCCTGAATGGGCAGCCCGAACATATTCGTCTGGTATGCGGCCGTCGCGTCAATCTTGAACCAACGGCCCGCGTTCAGGCCGTCCATAACAGCCTGCATTTTTTTAATGTTCGCCGCGGCCTTCTTGATGTCTTGGGATTCGACCAAAACCAGCTCCACAGCATTATCGAGGCTTAAACTCCGCGCGTCGGCCCCGCAAAAGCCGACAAATAAAGCCCATACAAAGAGTAAAATCTTTTTTTTCATAATTTCCCAAATTTTTCGATTATAAGGACAAAAATCTAATAAGTCAACCTGCCTATCAAACCACTTTTTTCAAAATTCTATTTGCTTCCTTCACTGCCTTTAACAGGTTTTCGGCATCATTATCATCAAGCGGACTTAAAATCTTGCCCATGCTTTCCTTGACATAGTTGGATACCTTTTCCATAAATTTTTCCCCTTTTGGCGCGATGTGGTAATAGACTTTCCGCCTGTCGGTTTTATTCATGGCGCGCGCGACGTATTTTTTTCGCTCCAAAATCCCGAGACGCAGGCATACCAGCGGCTTTGCGCCGACAAAACTGGCGATTTCTTTTAATTCCGCCATACCCAGGCGATGCAATACCATCATCAGTCTATATTCATGTTCCAGACAGCTACCTTTCAAATCATCCCTGACTTTTCTTGTAATCTGAAAAAACAGTTCCCTGCTCTCGCCGAAAGAATCCAGCAAATCTGTCTTATTTTTCACTTTTTCCCCGCCTATTAATCATTATAAAATATAAATCGTTATCAAACTATAATGAATATAGTATTAAAATCGCACAATGTCAAATATTATTTTTCAGAGTTCAGAGTTAATAGAGCCTAATTAAATTAATAATTCAAGAACTCATAACTCGTAACTCTGAACTCTCAAACCCTATTCCCGCCTACGCGGGAATGACAAACAACAAAGTTGTTTGTCAAAAAAAAACGCTACCCAGTTTTGTTCCACACACTTTTTTACAAAACCCATCAGTTGTTTGTCAAAAAAAATGCTACCCAGTTTTATTCCACACACCTTTTTACAAAACCCGTCAGGGTTTTGTCATTCCCGCGTAGGCGGGAATAGGGTCTATTTTATTGAAACATAGAAACTGACAAGAGAGTTCAGAATTGCAGTGCCTAATTAAACTAATAATTAATAATTCAAGAACTCATAACTCTGAACTCTTCCAGGTCTGTGAGGGAAAGACAAACAATGTTTCGGCGATTTCGACAAATTTTTCCGGATTTAATTCTTCCGCCCGCTCCATTCCCGTCAACCCAAACCGCGACCAGTCCAGATCCGGAATAATCGCGCGAATCATCTTTCGCCTATTTCCAAACAATACCGCTGTCAGTTTTTCCGTCTTTGCGACCAGCTCGTCCCTATAACGCGGCGATCTTGGCAACAATTGCACGACAGATGATTGAACTTTCGGATGTGGAATAAACGCGCTGTTCGGAATATTGAAAAGTATCTTTGCTTTCCAGTTTAATGCCCTCAGAACCGATAGACGGCCGTATTGTTTTGTTCCGGGCTTTGCGATAATTCTTTCGGCGACCTCTCGCTGAAACATCAGTGTCATGGATTTTATTTTATCCGGAAAATGCAACCAGTTCGCGAGAAGCTCCGTTCCTATGTTATACGGCAGATTCGCGCAAATCACATAATTTTGAACTTTTAATTCTAAATTTTGAATCCTCGTGGCGTCGCCGTAAATTATATCCAAACGACCATCGGAGGCCCTTTGTATTTCATCAAGAATCGGTTTTGTCGATTTGTCTTTTTCAATCGCTATGATTTTTTTTGCGCCGCATTCCAAAAACGCGCGCGTAAGCCCGCCAGGCCCGGGCCCGACTTCGAGCACAACGCTATTTTCCAAATCGGGAACCGAACGGGCGATTTTCCGCGTTAAATTCAAATCAAATAAGAAATTCTGACCAAGGGATTTTTTTGCCCTAATCCCCGCGGCGCGCATCATCTCCGAAACGGGCGGCAAATTTAATTCAAAATTACGAATCAAGAACGATGAATTGTCCGCCGACTTGCCCATTTATTTATAATAAACGCAGCGGAATCCGTATTCGCGCATGGCCGCGCCCTCGGTTTCGATTTTATAGTCAAAGAACGGCGTCGGGCGCACTGATTCAAATGACGCATTGTCATAAACTATCGCGACGGACTCGGCGCGACGACCGCAAATCTTTTTCATCTCAAAGTCCGCAACCTTGCCCAAAATATCCCTGATGTCACCGTCAACATCGCCGCCGTTCGCATTTTGTATGACTTTCAACCGCATCTCGCGCAAATCGGTATCGCCGAGCAAAATCTGCACGCGGACCATTGTGCCCTTGTATTCCTGCCAGCGCGTTTCCATCCGACTGGTATTCCATTTATCATCCGCCTCTTTTTTTTCTTGTTCCGTTTTCGGGCGCAGAGCCTCGACATTGGAATAAGGATTTCCGGGCTGCATGAACGCCATCGTCCGCTCGTTCAACTCGGGCGCGTCCGGCCCGCCTTCTTGAAAATCACCCTCGTTATACGGAACATCATCCGTCGTCTGTTGCAAGCACCCGACGAGAATGAGGGGGAATAAAACGGAAAAAACTTTCTTCATGGCTCAATTTTACCAATTTTTCAATTTCCGTTCAAGACAAATTATGATAGAATAATTATAAATTATTAATTATCAGTTATTAATCGACATTTGTTTTGTCATATCTTTCAAATGTCGAAAATGCCAACAAAATCAGATGATTGATAATTTGTAATTTATAATTAATAATTGTTATGAGTGATATTGTCCTGGATACTTTACTGAAACCGCTGGAAGAATTCTACAAACCGGACTTTGTGGAGGAAATCGCAATCAATCACGCGGGCGAAGTCTGGCTACGCCTGCACGGCGCGAAAATTCCATGGGTCGCGTATAATTCCGAAAAGCTGTCCAAACAATACCTGACCGATTTGATTCACACAGTCGCGAATGTCTACGAGCGGCCGTTTGAACCGATAAAAGGAATGCCCGTCGTCTATGCGACGCTGCCCGGCAACCATCGTTTCACAGGAATCGCGGGCCCGAATGTCATGTATGACGACAACGACCTGACCGGCGGAGTCGCGCTGAATATTCGCGGAAATTCGTCGCCCGACACGACATTTGAAAACTATCATTTGGTAAAGGGAGAACCGTTGCTTAAAATCAGCGCGCGCGATAAAACAAAACCGAAAGATCCCTATGATCGCCTGATGGCGATAATCGACGACGGCAGCCCGATTTTATTTTCGGGCGCGACGGCGACCGGAAAAACAACTTTTCTAAATCATATTTTGAAACAAATCGATCAGCTCGCGCGCGTAATTACGGTCGAAGACGCGCGCGAGCTGAAAGTCCCGCAGAAAAACCGCGTGCATTTCGTTTTGTCGCGCACCGAGCAGACGAACCAAATGAACTATGCGCGCCTGTTGGATCTGGTCGTTCGAATGACGCCGGACGTCATTATCGGCGGCGAGATTTCAACCGATAACGCCGGCGTATTGTGGGAAATGATGGGAACAGGACACAATCATTTTTATACTTCGATTCACGCCGAATCCGCCGAGGCGGCTTATGGCGCGTTCGTCGACCGAATTCTGCATACCCAACCGGCATACGACCGAACAGACTTAATCAAAGAAATGAAATCAAAAGTCCATGTGGTGCAACTCGCGCGCGATGGCTCCGACCGCGCGGTAATAGACGTGGTCTGAATAAGAATATTATACTATTTTTTATTATGTCAAGCTTGCGCTTTTTATAAAAAAGGGCTATAATTGAACCGGTTTCTCAGAAACCAATTGAAAAAAAGGATAAAAAAATGGCAAAAAAGGCTACATTATCTGAGCAGCTCGCAAAGGAAGGAATTTTTAGGCTACGATCTAAGATATCTGATAAAAATGATCAGATTTTAACGATAATTCAATTAAATGTTTTGATTGAAATGGGCCTTGTCAAACAATCTGATGTAAAAGCGGATGACAAATATTCCAATCTGCTAGATTTGCTTGATAAAAAACTTGGCGACTTGAATAAAAATCAGAAAAACAAATTCAGCGGCAGATATTTTGACACCCTTTCAGAGGAAAATTTGACCGATTTAGTTCCGCCATCCATTTTGTGCGACGCCTATGAATATTACAAGTCGCAAAATGACGATGACAAGGCGGGAAAAATTGCAAAACAGATGGATTCTTTGTCCGACCAAATGGCGGCACAGGGAACGGGATATTTTTTCAGCGACGTCACGAACATATTCGACTGTTATGACGGATATAAGCGCATGTTTGAAATTCGCAGCAAAGAATTGGGCGACGATGATCCGAAAAAGGCGCAGACCATCAAAAATCTGCCGGGTTTGGAATTTTACATAACCGAATACGACAATATTTGGAATTTGAATATCGCGGACGAAGATAAAAAGGATTTACAGGAAAAATACGACCGTCTGAAAGAGATTATCGATTCGATAGGGGTTGATAATTTAGGTGAAATCCTAAGAAAATTCGTTTTCAGGGACAAAGACGGCAAGAAAATCGACCAATTTGACGACAAAGGGAATTTACTTCCGAATTCGAGG
>JAITLD010000065.1 GCA_031278055.1 Rickettsiales bacterium
TCACACCGATTTTAATAATTGGCATAAAACGCATGTCTTTCAGGGATTTGTTTATATCGTCGATTCCCTTTTCATAATCATTCCACGCGTCATCAATCTGTTGCTGCAAGTCGGTCGAATTGAAATCGCTGCTTGGATTATTCCACTCTTTCTTTATCTCATCCAGCGCATCGCTTACATCCGCCGCGTCGCCAGCTTTGTTCAACAGCTCGGTTATCCAATGGGTAGGATTCGCCGCTTTATAACTGTTTGTGTTGCCGGAGTAATCCAAAAAGTTCATGATGTCATTTGCGACAGAACCATAATCAATATTAGGGTTTCCTCCATACTGCGCGATAATTTTATCTTTTATATCTGCAAAATCAGATCCGCCAAACGCGCCTTCCACATTCGCCTTAATAACCTGCCCCAGAATGTCTTTGGTCAAATCTTTGGCTATCGGCTTTTTATTCATGTCAAAATTAACCCATCCATCGCAGTTTCCGGAAATCTCGTAGCATGCCTGAAAAACCGGCATTGTCAAATTGCTACGGCTGACTTTCGGCGGTTTGGCAAATACAACGCCGGCATCCATAAAGAATTTGAATCCCCTGAACACGCCCAGGTCAAATCCCAATCCCGCGTAAGGTCCGGAATATTTCCATTTGACATCCGCGGCAATCCTGCTGCCGCTTTTTACTTTCGCGACAACTTTGTCGGAGCCAGATCCGATATTATATTTATACCCGCCGTTTGGAAAATCATTCGGGATATTTACGTTCAGCCCAACATCCATGCGGCCGGTGTAATATCCGCCGCTTAAACGCAGGCCGCCCAAAAACCAAGTGTCGCCGAATGGATAAAGGTCAATCATACCGCCGATAAACTGATTTTTCAGCGCGAATTTCGCCTTGGCGCCGTTCAAATCAATAATATCGTCCGTGTTATCATCATCAATGTCAAATTTAACCTGATCCACTGTCGCCACTCCGTCGAATTTCGGTTTCCAAAACAATACCTCTCCGGCAACATCGACATCATATCCATTGCCGTTATCTTTCAAGACGGCGTCCGCGCCCAGGGCGTTTGGAATCTGAAAATCAAAGCGCGCGCCGAAACGCCGCCCCAGCCACGAATCGGCTTTTTTATTCATGTATCCGATAAATCCGTTATAACCCGTCGCCGGCAACACCAAAGGAACGCCGACGCCGATTTCCCATCCGCGCCACCATGGTTTTGAAGATTGATCGCCGGCCTGATTATATTCCGGCGCATAATTCCCGTCGCCTTTCCCGACAATTTCATCAAAGTTTGCAAATTCGTCATCATTTCCGACAGAATCCATAGGCCCGACCAGTTTTATCGGGTCGGCGACCGCCCCAAGTTCCGATGTCGTTTCCGCCGAATTTACCTCACCCATCGCCTTTTCAGCCTCTGCAAACGCCGGAACGATAAGAAACGCGGACAATGCGAAAATAAATATCTTTTTCATTTTCATCCTTTTATTTATATAACTGCATTATAAATCCCAGCGCATGACAAGTCAAGGAAACCAAAACTTGACAAAAGAGTAAATTAGGAATTATAATGAAGTCATGAAAACCGAACCGAGCGCGCTTTTATGGACAGGATGGCCGGAAGTATTTGCATTTCTGTTGCAAGTATTTATTGTATTTCAAATTATCCAGTATCTAGGCAAGAAAATCGGTCTGGTAAAATCGGGGCCGACAAAATAATTTGCGTTTTTCACAGAATATGGTTAAATAGTCGGGCAATCACGGGGATTTATTATGGCGACAAAAAGAACTTATCAACCATCAAAAAACAGGCGCGTTAAAAAGCACGGGTTTCGCGCGCGCATGTCGACGCGCGGCGGCCGCGTCGTGCTGAATCGCAGGCGCAATGCCGGACGCAAGCGCATTGCGGTCGACGAGAAAAGATAAAAAATA
Source organism: Rickettsiales bacterium (assembly GCA_031278055.1). Taxonomy (GTDB): domain Bacteria; phylum Pseudomonadota; class Alphaproteobacteria; order Rs-D84; family Rs-D84; genus JAISGC01. Next base: position 1,929 of record JAITLD010000065.1, read on the forward strand.
GAATCTGCAAAATGACGACAGAAACATTCAAAATAGAAAATTCGAATAAAACCGTCGTGGCGCACGCGTACACGACAAAGTGCTATGATTCCGGAATATGTCAGATTCTGGATGCTGTCGAGCCGTTCCGCATGCAAGGCAAAAATTGCACATTGAAAAACATGCCCGACAGCGACGCAAAGAAATTGCAGAACACGATAGACGCGATATGCGACGACTGCGTTGAAAAGCAGCGCGCAAAAATGCATGAACTCTGCCGTTGATAAAATCCGAATAAAAAATTATAATCCAAAAATGTCCAGCGCGTTTTTGGATTTTCTATTTCCCCCGTCATGTCCCGTTTGCGGGCAATCGGTTTCAGAACACGGACAATTGTGCGCCGCCTGTTGGAATCAAATTGATTGGATTTCCGATCCAAAGTGCGCGAAATGCGGGTACCCCTTTCCCGCGAATCTGGAATATAACGGGCGAACGCTGTGTCCAAACTGCATTGCAAAAAAAACAAAATTGGATTGGCTTCGTTCGGCATGCGTCTATGACGAAGCCAGCCGGAACATAATATTGCCCTTCAAACACAACGCGCGGCTGCAATATCAAAACGCCATGTCCCGCGCCATGTTCGCGCTTTTGAGGGAAATACCAAAAAGAGATTTGACCGTCATGCCAATTCCGCTTGCCGCCCGCAGGTTGTGGGTGCGCGGATACAATCAAGCGGCGTTGCTGGCGCGCCCGATTGCAAAGCATCTCGGGACGAAAATCGATTATGATTCGGTTTTCAGAAAACACACGCCGGACATGGGACATAAAAACGCCGCCATGCGCAGACAAAATATCGCGGGCGTCTTTTCCATTCGGCGCCCCGACAAAATACGCGGACGCGCGATTTTGTTGGTCGACGACGTCTACACGACCGGCGCGACAATGGGCGAATTGGCGAGGGTTCTGAAAAAAGCGGGGGCGGCATGGGTCGGCGCGATAACTTTTTGCCGCGTAGTCCGCGCAATATGAATCGTCGCCTCAGACATACAAAATCGCCCATAGGCGGAAAAATAAGCTTGTTATTTATTTGATTTTATTGATCAGACATTGTAGAATCCCGCTTGTCCAGTATGAACTCCATAGAAGGAATAAAAATGAAAAAATTACTATTCGCGCTGTGTTCTCTGCTGATTGCCGGCAAAGCCGCCGCATTCGTCGGATTTTACCAAACAATCGATGATGAAATAAATAAACCGAAGTCAATCGTCGCGCTTTACAAATATAAGGAATCAGACGGCGACGAAAAACTTGGCGGCCGCATCATAGCGCTATATGATTTGGAAACCGGAAAAATATCGGAAACATTGTTAAAACCCGTTCGCGTCGCGGACAAGGTGGACGGCGGTCCGAAAATAGCCGGTCTCGACATAATCTGGGATATGGAATGGGATGAAGACGACGCGGAATACGAAGATGGCAGGATACTGGACCCGAAAACGGGAAAGGTTTACCGCTCCGTAATATGGCGGGAAAAAGACGAGCCGACAAAACTTCGAGTTCGCGGAAAAATCGGACCGTTCGGCCGCACGCAAATCTGGAATGTCATGAATGCGAACGAATTGCCAAAAGAATTGCAAAAACTCGACACCTCCGCATGGGCGCCGAAAAAGGGAAATTAAGAGTTCAGTTATGAGTTCAGAGTTTTTTGTCATTCCCGCGCAGGCGGGAATAGGGCCTGAAAAGTTCAGAGTTATGAGTTCAGAATTGCAGTGCCTAATTAAACTAAGGCTCTTGACTAGTAACTCGTAATTTGATAGGGTAAAAAAGCTATGAAATACA
>JAITLD010000020.1 GCA_031278055.1 Rickettsiales bacterium
CCCCCCCCCCCCCCCCCCCCCCCCCCCCCCCCCCAAAAAACTCTGAACTCATAACTCTGAACTTTATTTTGCCCGCTCGCTATATTCCAATGTTTCGGTGTTCACGATAATTTTTTCCCCAACTTCTATAAATGTCGGGACGGTTATGCGGACGCCGTTATTGAGTATAGCCGGTTTGCCGCTGCCGGATTGAGTTTGACCCTTCAAAGCCGGTTCCGTTTCGGCAACAGTCGCAATAATTGTTTTCGGAATCGTTACGGCGACGGGTTTGCCCTCGATAAAATTCACATTCACATTCATGTCGGGCGTCAGGAATTTCGCCTGTTCGCCCAAATCTTCCGCAGAGAACGCAAATTGTTCGTAATCATCCAGACGCATAAAGATTTCATTCGTCCCGTCGCCGTAAAGATATTGGCACGAGATATCTTCGGCCGTTAATTTCTCAACCCTGTCTTCGGCGCGCCAGCGGTCGTTTCCTTTGTTGCCCGAATCTATGTCGCGAATATCCGCCACGACAAACGCCCCGCCTTTGCCCGGTTTTACTTTGGTCGTATTAAGAACGCTATACCGTTTGCCGTTGTGCCGAATAATCCATCCGGCGCGCATTTCATTTGCTGTTTGTGCCATACTTAATCCTAATTATAATTTATAATTAAATTTGTCAATCATTCCCCATAAGAAATGCGGATAATATTTTTCCCGCTGGCGTCCCCGCAGTTCGCGGGACTGGCGCTCGCCCCGCCAAGCTTTCCGTTCGATGTGCGATATCCGGCTGAATCAGGCCACGCTTTTGTCAGGAAATATTCGCAGTCCCCCGAATTAAGACCGCCTATCGACACGATGAACTGCCGCTTGTTCGACTGGTCCGTCGCAAGCTCGTATTTTCCGCCATAGGGATTCTTGTTGCTGATTCCAATCGCGGCGAAAATCGTATTGTTGTCAATTCCCGAAAAATCATCATAGTCGCCTAAAAGCTGTCGAACGCCGGTTGTGATTTGCGCGACTTCATCCTGGACATTCGTCCGTTTTTGCGACCGCATCGCCGCCCCTATCATCTCTACGGCCGCGACCGTCAGCACGCCCATAATCAGCAACACGCCCAGCATTTCAATCATCGATCGTCCGGATTCCCCGTTTTTTATTTTCATTGTTTTTCCTTTTATTGTTGATATTATACCATAAAAATTATTAATTAAAAAAGATGTTGTTTGAAGACATGATTTCAACGGCGCCGTCAAATCCGGGCGTATACAAAATGTATGACTCGGACGGGGGGCTATTGTATGTCGGCAAGGCAAAAAATCTGAAAAGGCGTCTCAGGCAATACGTCGATATCAGCCGGCTGGAGTATCACAAAATTTTGATGATGAGGCAGGCGCGTTGCGTGGAATGGACGATCGCGCCGACCGAACAAGCCGCGCTGATTATGGAACAGCATTTCATCAAAACCGAAAAGCCGAAATATAACATCATCTTGAAAGATGATAAAATGTATCCGTTTCTGGCGCTATCGAACGACCCGTTTCCGCGATTATTCAGATTTCGCGGTAAAATAAAACAAAGGCGCGACGTTTTCGGACCGTTCCCTTTCGTTTCCGATTTGGATGACACGATTAAACTGGTGCAAAAAGTTTGTCGTATTCGCACTTGCGCGAATTCATATTTCAATGCGAGAAAAAAACCATGTCTGATGTATCAAATCGGATTATGCGTCGCCCCGTGCCATATTGAAAATCAGACGAAGAAAAGCGGAATGGCGCTTGATTATAAAGGGCGGGTAACGCTTGCCAGACGAATTTTGCGCGGACACATAAGGTCGGTTGTTTCGGATTTGTCGGGAAAGATGAAGGCGGCGTCGGCAAGGCATGATTTTGAAAATGCGGCCAGGTATCGCGGACAAATTCTAGCTTTACAATCAACGGCAAAAACTGCTAAAATTAACGGCAGAGGGATTAGGAAATGAAAATATTTGTGAATTTCTTGTCAGTTTTCAGAATTTTATCGGCGTTCGCGATAGTGCCGTTGTTAATGCGGGGATTTTTTGCCTTGGCGTTCGTCATATTTGTTTCCGCCGCCATCTCTGATTTTGTCGACGGGTTTCTGGCGCGAAAGTATAAAGTCGCGACAAAAATCGGCGGCGTTCTCGACCATATCGGCGATAAATTTCTGGTTGTGAATTCCCTTATTATGATAATCGTGTTTCTGCAAGTTTTGTCGGTTATTATTCCCGCAATACTGATGATTTGCCGCGAACTGTATGTGTCCGGACTGCGCGAGTTTCTTGGAACGCAAAAAATTGAAATGCCGGTACCGAAAGCGCGATTCTCTCTCGGCAAGATAAAAACATTTGTGCAAATGCTGGTTATAGCGGCGGTATTTCTTTGGATTTGGGCCGTGAATGCGGATTGGAACAACGAATTTATAACAAACGATATGCTGTTTTCCAAAATAGGGGAGATAACGATTTTGGAATTCATAGTATGGTTTGCGGCGGCATGTTCGATAATATCCGCGATTCGATATACCATGACATTCATCAGAAATCTGAAAAAAATCAAATGATTCAGCCGATTAAAGTTTCAGCGACAGAAGACGGAATCCGTCTGCATCGCTTCTTATCGCGCCATTATCCATCCGCAAATATGATTCTGACACGCAGGCTTTGCCGCGGCGGCGAAATCAGAATCAACTCCAAACGATGTATTGAAAACGATATTCTAAAATCCGGCGACCTCATTCGCGTTCCGCCCGGCATGTCGGCCGGAAAAATCCGGCCGCAAAAAATGAAGCCCGCAAATTTTTCGATGTCCGATTTGGAAAAGTTGCGCCAATGTATCGTTCATGACGACGATGATATCGTTGTTTTTAACAAACCCGCGGGATTGGCGGTGCAGGGCGGCGGCGCGATAAAAAAATCGCTGGACAAAATGGCGGCGGCGCTGTTTCCAAATTACACGATTCTATTGGTTCATCGGCTGGACAAAGAGACGAGCGGCTTGATTGTCGTTGCAAAAAACCAGGCCGCCGCGCAGAAAATGGCGGCCGGATTTCAATTGAAAGACATACGAAAAACCTACATCGCGGTTCTCTCCGGCGGGGTTTCGCCAAACAAAGGGGTGATTGACGAACCGATAGACGGAAAAAAAGCGATAACAGAATACAAGGTTCTGGGCGGATTGAAAAATGCGCTGACATTCGTGTGCTTCACCCCGCTGACCGGACGCAAACATCAGTTGCGCAGACATGCCGCATTCGCGCTGAAAGCGCCGATTGTAGGCGACGATTTATACGGCAGTCGACGGGAAGATGGAAAACTCGGTGCGATTCTGTCGCGAACCCATCTGCATTTGTTCGCGTCGCGCGTGACGTTCAAACATCCGCGGACTGGAAAAGACTTGACAATAAACGCCGCCATGCCAAAATGGATGAAGTTGGTCGCAGAATTGTGCGAGATTGAATCATGGTAATGTTAAAACGGCGAAAACGGAAGACCCTTGTCCATTTGTTCCGAATAATCTGCATGTTTTTTGCGGGGCTTTTCGTCGCGGCGCTTATATCGCTGTCCCAATTGGACATCAATACGCTGAAATCCGAAATCGTCGCGACGCTCAAAAATTCTACGGGCCTGCCGATTGAGATAAATGGCGGCCTGTCGTGGAAATTGTCCCTTCGTCCGCAGATTCTGCTGAACGATGTCAGGATAAAGAACGCCGGGTGGGCAAAGCACAAGTATGCGGTTCAGATTCCGCAGCTGCGCGTTCAGATAAATTTGGTATCGTTGCTGCGCAACTCGCCGACAATCCAGGTGGTCAGGATGGTCAATCCCATAGTGAACATAGAGCGAAACGAAAAGGGAAAGCTTTCGATTGAGGTGCCAAAGCGCGAGATAAAAATTCCGCAGGCCATGCCGCAAAACGATTTTCCGTTTGATTTCGATGTTGGAATCGGCGCGCTGGAACTGGAACATCCGCAGATTTTTTTCATCACGCCGGATTATGTCGATTCCTTCACCCCCGACAGACTGAAAATCAGTCTGCAAAACAATAATGATGAATCGGTTGATTGGGCCGGATTTCTTCTGGACGCCGGCGCGAATTATCCGTTCGTCGCGTCTTTTTCCAAAGGGGGGGGCGACATGGGAAAAAACTATCCTATAAAGCTTACGATTGCCGGCGACGTATTTCCCATGGTTGCGGATATAATTGTGGATATGGATAAAAAAT
>JAITLD010000040.1 GCA_031278055.1 Rickettsiales bacterium
CCGGACACTCCCCCCCAGGGAGGAGGAGATGGGGGGGAGCGGAACTTCTGCGCGTCATTTCAACAATCGGTGATTGATGTAATAATTAATCGCCTGCGCAATGCGATTAAAATGGCCCCCGATGTTAAGACGTTGGTCGTTGCGGGCGGGGTCGCGGCAAACGCGGCAATCCGCGAGGCAATGAAAAAATTAGCGACCGAACACGAAATGATTTTCATCGCGCCGCCTTTATCCCTTTGCACCGATAACGGCGCGATGATTGCCTGGGCCGGAATCGAAAATTATCTGGCCGGTAAAATTGTCGGAAAACCCGTCGCGCCGCGCCCGCGCTGGCCGCTTGCGGAATCAGTATAAATCTGGTAAAATTTCGATATGAAAAATAATGAATCGGGCCGCAGTTTGATTGAAATGCTCGGCGTGCTCGCGGTCGGCGGGCTGCTTACGGTCGGCGCAATCAAAATGTATCAGACAGCGCGCGTTCGGCAACAGAGATTCATCGCGGAGCAAGAGCTGAAAGAATTGGCCGAAAACGTGAAAATAATTTATTCCGGCCGCAAAAACTATACCGGAATTTCCAAAAGCTATCTTATCAAAACCGGCGCATTAAAGATTGAAAAAATCGGCGGAAACGATTTTCGCGTCGTCTCAGGCGATGATGGAAAAACATTTTCGATTATTTTCGATAATCTCGACAAAAGCGACTGCGCGTATTTCGCAATAAAAAAATTTAATTGGGCCGACGGAATCGCGGTGAACGGATTCTCAGAATCGCCGCAGGCGCTGTGCGCGGAAATCGCACCCAATAAATTAGAATTCATTATAAAATGACGACGTTCCAAAGTTTTCTGGAAAAATTTTCCGGATCTAAGTCCGCGACAACCGTATCCGCGGCGATAAATAAATATTACGCCCGCCTGCGCGTTCCGAAAACATCATACCCTATCGGCAAAATATTCGAAACGCAAAGACAATTGGCCGATTATGTTTTGAACGTGGTAAAATTCGCCTCGTCTGAAATCGAATACATGAACGGTGGAAAGGCGCGCGGCACAATCAAAGTATTTAAGGAAGGCGGATGGTATTACCGAAGCCTTGATGTGCCGATACCGACGGAAAACCTGGAACAAGGCGAAATCCGCAAACAAACGGCCTTTCGGATTTCCCTGAATGTCCGGCCGGATATCGAATTGATAAAACGCCTCGACAATCTGCTGATAACGAGCGACCGGCGGCGCGAATATATCAGAAATTATAAAAGCCCGAACGAAGACAACTGGGGCGATTGGGGATGGCGCCATGACCCGATAACAATATACATGTGGAAGACAAGCCCGAAGATTTTGCAAAACATCGCGGAGGCGGCGGGACCGTTCGTCCGCGAGGGGCCGGAAATGATAGGCGAGAAAATAGCGAACGGGGTCTATTTAGATTACGAGCCGACAAAGGAAAGAACAAACGCCCTGTTTGAAAAGATAAAACGGCGCGCGCCGGAAATTTACGACGAGATAAATAAAGAATACGGCGATGAAACGCTGAGCGCCGGACAATACTACGCCATCAGGCAATTTGCGAAAGAGTTTGCGGAAAATCGCGGAAATATAAAAATGGAATCCGACGACAAGGCGGATATTTTCAAAAATGGAATGAATAAACTTTTGCGAACGGCCAAAGTGAAAAACGTCGTCAGTCGCGACGGCCGCGAATACATTTATTTCATTCCGAAACACGACATCGGCGAAACCGCCGCGCAAATGAAATCCATGGGAATTGAAATAGAGGAATACAAAAGCGGCCTGTATGACAAGCCGATTCTGCGTTTGAAAAAAAACGCGGCCAACAAGAAAATCGCGGGGCAAATAAGCGCCATGAATATTCAATCGCGCGGCCAGAATTGATTTTTACTTCAAACGGCGATGCCGCCCGATGTCAAATCGCGCTTTTTATTCTGAATAGCAGCATGAATTCCCCGTCCGCGTAAAGCGCGCCGAAACTCATATTTTCATATTCGTAATCAAATCCGTATTCCATCGCGGGATTGTCGCGCAATGATAATTTTTGCCGCGCGTAATTCAAAGTTCCGTCGTCGTTCTGCGATATCGGCAACGTCAAATCGATATATCCGACATCAACCTTTAACGGGCGCGAAATGAAAAATGAAAATTTTCCGAAATTCAACGCGGCGGAAAAGGCCGACGTATAAATAGCGGACACGTTCGAAATTATCGAGTTATCCGCGGCCTCTGGCACGGTCGCCCCGAAGTTTGCGCGAACTATGGCCGAAATATCGTCCGCAATCGCGATATCTTTTCGAAACCCGAACATCGCGGTCGCGCTGTTTTCCCCCACCCCCAGCCATTCGCCGGAAATGCGGGATTGCAAAATCGCGCCGGTTTCGCCCATCACGCCGAAACTCAATTCGACGGTATCGAACCGCAGGCTAGTCAACATCGAGATGGAATTTGACTTGCTTTCTTCCAAAGGATTAATTTCGAAATCATATTTCTGATAAACAAAATCGAATCCAAGCGAAAAATTTCCGAAATCGAATCGACGTTCCGATTCTATGCCAGCGCCGGAATTATTTAGAAAAAATGGATTTTTTAGATTGCGGCCGCGAACCTCGCCCGATTTTTTCGCCCCGAACTTTTTTAGCGCGTCCAGCGATTTCGGCTTTTTAGAAAATGAAATGTAATCGTTCAGCTTCGCGTTGAATCCGCGCCCGAACGAGTCGGTGAATACCGCGCCAAGATTCGCGCGGGCGACCGCGTTTCCGACCATGGAATCGCCGGATATATTTGCCGTCCCGAACGACGCGTTTCCGATTGATATCGTCCCGACGGGGCGCGAGGCCGCCTCTAAATCCAGCATGCCCCATCCGTAGACTTCATCGACGCCGACGCGCCCCAAATCGCGCGCGGTTATGAAAAGAAGTTTTGTAATCTCGCCGCCGGTCATGAACGGATAGGCGGACTTGATAGCCGCGGCCGCGCCGGAAACAAGCGGGGCGGCGAACGACGTCCCGCTGTTCAAATAATCGGCGGGAATTTCCAAATCACCTTTCTTAAAAATTTCCAAAACTAAATCCGTTCCCGGGGCGGTCAGACAATATGATTTTGTGACTCCGCAATGATTGCTGTAATCAGCTATGGTTCCGGATTCCGTATCCCATGCGACTACGTTTATAAAATTCTCGAATCCGTCCGACGTTTGAAAATCAGAATAAAACAGCGGAATCGCGGAAATCGCGTTTGACTGGGCGCCGCCCTCGTTGCCCGCGGCCCAGACGAAAATAACATCCTTGTCGCGCGCGGCTGCGGCGACCGAATCCAAAAAATCGCGGCCGACTAATTTTATCAAATCATTCCTGCCGCCGATGTCGCCCGCGTCGATATTTTTGAAATCGCCGATTACCGTCGGAATGCCCCAGGAATTATTTATCACGTCCGCCCTTTCGGCGGCCGCGGCGATATGGCCGGCTATTTCGAAATAAGATTGAAATTTCCCGCCGTCGTCGGACACGCGATGGGCGATTATTTCCGAATCAGGCGCGACAGTTTTTATCAAATTCGCGACCGCAGTTCCATGCCATGTCTGATTTCTGGAACTATAATTCGGATTGGGCGCCGCGAACGTTCCGGCGACGCCGGTGTCCAAAACCGCAACGGCCGCGCCGAATCCGGAAAATCCGCGCGCCAAAGAATATGCCAGCCCTATTTCGTTATACTCGTCGAAATTGGAATATCCGCCGTATTGACGGATATAACTCGGATTCGACAAAACCGCGTTCAAATGTTCCTCGTCAACAGCCCCGACGGAACGATTCGGGAAATGCGGATTCAAATCGTCATCGGACGCAAAGCCGGATTCCGCCGGCGTTCCAACATCAAAATTTGCGGCAACCAGCGCGATTGCCCCCGCAACCGTCAAACCGACCGCAACCTTCATTCCCAAATATTCGTTTTTGCGCCGACAATGCGCGGCGGGAACGCGAATGCCTTTAACCGATTGCCCCGCAAAGTCGCAGTCGTTGTCGTTTCGCATAGGCGCCGCCAGGACAACCCGGTTTCCCAGAACCACCCATAGAAATGCCATTATCGCGTATGTTAAAAATCTGGCCGCCATTCTCTTCATGACATAAATTATAGTTCTAAAATATAATTTGTCAAGTATTGACAAAGGCTAACTTTTGTCTTAATATTATGCGAATTATGAAAAACTGGCTGAGGAAAATTATATTTTGCAATCTGATTCTCGCGGCGGTCGCGGCCGGACATGCCGGAACGGCGCGCGTTGCCGCCGCACCGGAACCGAAGCATATTGAAAGAATCGTTTCGAATTCGGCGGCCTCGCCGAATCGTTTTGAAATCCTGATGGATTTCGAAGGGTTTGGCAACGGAGAGAAATGGACATTGAACGCGGATGGCGCCGGTCATTCCTTTGGCCCGTTTCAATTTTATACGGGCCCCAGCGGACAGTTCGGATATTTTATGAAATGGCTGCAAACCCGGGACACCGATTTGTTCGAACGTCTGGCGGCGGCGCGATTAAAGGGGACGGGTAAATTCAAAACCGAATCGGAATTGATATTTGAAACCGAGCCGCATCTGTTCGATTTGATGAAAGAATTTGTCGCAATCGGATTCGACGACAAGCTCGAACGCGCCGGAAAATTATTTAACATCGATTTCTCGAACCGCGACGAAATTATCATGGGATATTTGTTGTGCGTTCAGAACAACCGCAACAACGACATATTCAAAGTGCTATCCCGCATGGCCGAAACATCCGGCGGCGCCGACGCATTGAACGCGATGGGCGAC
>JAITLD010000053.1 GCA_031278055.1 Rickettsiales bacterium
ACTTTGGTTTCGCACAATTTTGCGGCGGCATTGTATTTGGCCGCGCCGATTTTACAGGCTATATCTTCGTCGTCCTCGCATTCCATTTCGGATTCGATTGCCTCGCCCGATTTCATGTCGATACCGACTGAGTCGCCAAATTCAATCTGTGTCCCGATGACGGATGTTTTTACAAGCTCCTCCTCTACTTTTTTGATAGTTTCTTTGTATTCCTTGTCCAGTTTTATGCTGTCGTTCGAACAGGTGCAGCGGCCCCCGTCTTCATTTGACGACATGCAGAATTGATCCATGCAGGCCCAGTATTCCCGTTTGCAGGGATTGCTTTCCACATCATTGTTTGCCTGGGATTCCGTGATTTTTGCCTTGGTCGAGAATAGTATTTTTGATGACTTGCTGCTGGCCGCGCGGGCTGTGTTTGCCTCGGGCTGCTTGGGCGCCGTAATTGATGTGGGTTGCGGGGATGGCGTTGAACTTCCTTGATCTTGCGCGTTTGGCGCAGACCTGGCGACCACTGCGGCCTGCGGCGCGGATGGCGTGCCGCGGCTTGCGGTTCCGCGCGTCGGCGCGGCGGCGCGCGCGCCGCCCGCCGCCAATAAAATCAGCAAAATCCCCAGTTTTTTCATTGTTTGGATTATATCAAATTTTGGATTTTTTTCCAAATTTGACCAAAGACAATGCCCGCGGCTAATGTCGGCGATACTGGCTGTTCCGTTTTGCGCATAATAAATGTGATTTCCTGCTACATTTCTAGGCGTATCATTTTTTGCTTAAAAAAAATATCGATGGCGCTATTTTGCCCGCTTTAATATTTGGATTAATGTTTCCATTTGGGTTAAATTTTCAAAGCGTATCGCCAGGCTTCCGCCCCCGTTTGTCTTAACCGAAATTTTTGTCTTTAATCCCAGCGCTTTCTCGACCTCATTTTCCATTTGGCGCAGCGTTTCCGCCGGATAGGCGGGCTTCTTTCGCGCGGCGCGCTTTGCCGTATCCGCGCGCGGCCCCGATTTCACCAGTTCCGCAACCTTCATGACCGACAATTCCTCGTCTATAATTTTTTGCGCCAATTCCTCCGCATTTTTTGCGACCGCCAATGTCCGCGCGTGGCTTGCGCTTATTTTTCCAGACTTCACAAGATCTTTGACTTTCTTCGGTAAAGATTCCAGGCGCAAAATGTTTCGAATGTAGGATTCCGATTTTCCGATCAATTTGCCGAGGTCTGTCATGGAATATCCGCATTTTTCCATAATATTTTTATAGGCGTCGCATTCTTCAACCGCATTCAGGTTTTCGCGCTGAACGTTTTCAATCAGCGCGATTTCCATCGCGTTTTCTGCCGTCAATGGTTTGACCAAAGCGGGAATTGTATCTTTCTTTGCCATTTGCGACGCCCGCCAACGCCGTTCGCCCGCCACTATTTCATACAAATGGGGCGTTCCGGTGGTCGCCCGAACGATAATCGGCTGTAAAACTCCATGCTCTCGAATCGATTGCGCGAGCTCTTCCAATTCATTTTCCGGAAAGTTTTTTCGCGGCTGATCGGGATTCGCCCCGATTTGTGAAACCGGAATCTGGCGCACCACCGCCCGTTCCGGAATCCCCGCCAATGCCGCGATTTCAGGCGCGGTCCCCATTTCCGTTTGAAGGTCCGCAAGACCTTTACCAAGTCCAAATTTAGCCATCATTTTCCCCTTTGCATTTGAGATACGCGAACTATTACTGTGTATCGTCTCGACTGTTTTTGTAAATCATGCGCGCCTGCCTGGACTTTTTTCCTATTCTGCCAACTTATCGGCTGTCGGTTTGGTATGAATCCCAAAATGTCTTTTTGTGTTTGCATTTTTTGCTCCTTTCTTATTTCACGTGAAATAACTGTTACGATTTTTGTTTGTCTGGCATTATTTTTACGAGATACAGGTTATCTAGTTTTTCAAGCAACAATTCCGGCGTCTTTTTGGACCTCACGAGTTCTTTGAAATCCGGTTCGTTGATTTCCATCGTGTTTTTTGTCGTCCAGTAAAGAGGCGCCCCGTCATTATCCCAGCATATTATTTTCATACAGATAGGCCGGTAGTTTCTGAAACAGCAGGCGGAACAGTTTCCCATTTCAGTGGCATGCCCGATAATTTTCTCGCACCACGATTCGCTTTTACCAGTATTTGTCGCGTTAAATTTTTCTTTGCCAGCGGCCTCGATTTGCGATTGCAAATATGGAGAGGGTTTGCCGCGCGCTGTTTCATTTGTTATGTCCGCCATTTTTTTCTTCTTTATTTTTTTTGATCGAAATAATTTTTATGTTTTCTCGACAACTTCTGTTGCCAGTTTCAAGTATGCCTGCGCCGTGATTGAATTGAAGTCATAGAATAAAATCGGCTTGCCATGACTCGGCGCCTCGCTTGCCCGAACATTGCGTGGAATAACCGTCTTAAACACGGCTGTTTTGTAATTTTTTCGGACATCTTCCTCTATTGCTTTGGATAAATTATTGCGCTTGTCATACATTGTCAGAACTATACCCATCAGTTCTAATTTCGGGTTCCACTTTTGACGGATTGTCCCAACTGATTTCATCATTTGCGATAATCCTTCGAGCGCCAGAAATTCGCATTGCAGCGGAATAATCAGAGAATCTGCGGCGACCAACGCGTTGATTGTAAGGTATCCCATGGCTGGCGGGCAATCTATCAGAATATAATCATACTCGTCGGTCAGCGGCAAGATGGCGGTTTTCAGCCGTCTTTCGCGGTCCTCGACATCAAGGAGTTCCAGCTCCGCCCCTGAAAGTTGCTGGGTCGACGGAATTATGTGCATGCCTTTCACCGAGGTTGTCAGTATATTTTCCGCGGCCTGCTCCATCCCTATGATTACCGGATAAACAGACTGACGGGTCGAGCTGCGAACAAATCCGAGGCCTGTTCCTGCATTTCCCTGCGGGTCCAAATCTAGCAAAAGAACCGACTTTTTGACTGCGGCAAGGGACGCGCCGATATTTATTGCGGTTGTTGTTTTGCCAACTCCGCCCTTTTGATTTGCAAATGCGATGATTTTTGCCATAACATTCCTTTTGTTGTTTCTGCCAGTTTATATAATTCTTTTTTTTATTGCAAGCATTTTTTCTTATTTCACGTGAAATAAGAAAAAATATCGGTTGATTTGTAATTTTTTAATTGTTTTCTTATTTCATATGAAATAAGATTTCTTTCTTAAAAATATGAAAGACTTATTTTTTTGCCTGAAATGGAGATTTCGGGTCATTTATTTGATAAAAAAAGATTTTATTTCATATTTTTTTGTATTCGGTATTTTTTAGAAAGAGAAAAAATGGCATTTTTTGGATAATTTTTTCCTTTGGTCGGGCTATTCTCCTTTGGCCCCAGAAATCTAAGGTTTGGAGCTGTTTTTGGGATTTGGTTGCGCGGCTTTTCTGCGGATTTCCGCCAGTTCTGCAAACGCGGCAATATGTTCTAGCGTGATTTGACACAAATTTATTTTGTTGTCAACTTTATGATAAATCCGTCGCCTGTTTCGGACGGGTATAAATCGGCCTCAAACTTATGTTTTGCGCGGGCTGCGGCAATTTCTTCCTTTGCTTGCCGTCCTTTAAGCAGAACATAAAAATTGTCAAGTTTTTTGGTCAAATCAAGAATGCGGATTAGCGGGGCGAATGCGCGGGCCGTAAAAACAAGATTTTTACGGTTTTTCGCGTTTTTTATGATGTTCGGGACGGCTTTTTCAACCCTTTCGTTTAGTATTTTGAGGTTGGGCAGGTTTAATTTACTGGCCAGGGTTCCCAAGAAGCGGCATTTTTTTTCAATTGATTCGACTGCGATAACTTCAAATCCCAAAATTGCCAAAACGACCCCGGGGAATCCCGCCCCGCTTCCGAGGTCAACGACAATTTTATTTTGTGGAATATATTTTGCCAATTGGGCCGAGTCGTCGATATGGCGCCCCCGAACATCATCGAGCGTCCCGGGGGAAACCAGATTCATTTTCTGATTCCATTCTTTCAGAAGCTGTTCGTAAAGAAGATATTTTTCATCAATAGGCATTCGGCTTCAGAGTTCAGAGTTTTTTGTCATTCCCGCGGACAAAAACTGTTATGGAAGAGAGAGCACCGCGGCGCGGGAGCACGAGTCGAGCGTGCCGTTCAGGACGCAGAACGCGCAATCGTCCGCACAGATGTACGCGCAATCGGACGCCGAACCCCAATCGCTCAGGAACACCCAAGAACCGCAAAGGCATGCGTTATTTCCATCCTGTCCTGTCATCCTGCACCAGCAATTTCTTCCACTTGATGATGGTGTGCTATAGTCGCTACTACTTTCCGTACATCTTGCTATTCCCTCTACTGTTCCTGTTGGGGTAACAGATACATTCAGTCGCCAGAAAACATCATTGTATCCTGTGCCATAATCCGAACTGCTATAATTACCAAACGAACTGCCGGTCGTCGAATTGGACGCCCACTGACTTATTTTCGAGCAGTCTATTGCTATTTTTTTGCACATCGCTATCACCGCGTTCGCGGTGGTTAGAGTCATTAACATGAACATTGATGATATTGCGATTCGCTTCAACCCCATTGTCCTCTCTTTCTTTTACACTTAACGACGATACTATATTAAATTTTTCCATACCTATGCAAATGTTTTTGTTAGTTCAGAGTTTTTTGTCATTCCTGTAAAAGTCAACAATTTCGTAGACAGAATTTATCGACAAGGACGGGATAGCTTTTTCTAAGTGTTTTAACAGGAAAAAGTTAGATTTGTGCCTGT
>JAITLD010000061.1 GCA_031278055.1 Rickettsiales bacterium
TTGGGATGGGCCGCCTTGTATGCTTTCATTATGTCTGTGGTGCTGATTTTTGTATAAACCTGCGTTGTCGACAGGCTGGCATGCCCCATCAGTTCCTGAATACTGCGCAAATCCACCCCGTTTGATAATAATGCCGTCGCGAAAGAATGTCGCAGCGCATGGGGCGTTATATATTCCGGCAATTGCAGAATCACGCGCAGTCGCTCGATCATTTTTTGCGCCATGCGCGGCGACATCGGAAGTCCTTTGACGCTGCAAAATAAATGTTCCGTATCGAATGGCCGCAAATCCAGATATGTTTCAATCGCCCTCCATACAACAGGCAAAACCGGAATAATCCTTTCCTTATTTCCTTTTCCGATAATTCTGATAGTATCCGGATGGCCGGCAATTTGCCGCATTGTCAATGACAATGCTTCGCCGATTCTCATTCCGGTGCCGAAAATCAATAAAAGCAAGGCCTGGTTTCGCGCGGCCAACCATGGAATCGACTCGGTTTCTTTTATCAGTTTGTCCATCGATTTTATTTCGTCCGCTTCCAATGCATGCGGGACGCTTTTTGGAATTTTGGGTGTTCCGATCAGACCGATCATCTCGTTTTTTATGTTCTGACTCTTTGACAGCCATTTATAAAAGCTACGAATGGCCGATAACGCGCGCGCGGTGGAGCGCGCCGCCAATTCGCGTTTTTGTCGGTCTGTCAGCCATGCGCGAAATTGCAGCGTATCAATCCGCGCCAGATCGTCCGGATAAATGTCAGCGCCTGAAAAGCGTCCGCAAAATTCGACAAAATCCCGAATATCTGTCCCGTAGGAAACAGCGGTCATTTCGGAATATTTTTTCGTATGACGCAAGTAGTTCAGAAAATCCAAAATAAGTTTATTCATAGTGACCAATGTCAATGCCAGCGACTGGCGGCGATGGCGGTCGCAATGCAGAATTTTTTCATCCCCACTAATCGCTATTACCAACCGTCCGTCAGTCAAAAAATCTCGCGTTGTATGCCGCGATTATTTCTTCCGGCGTGTCGAATACCTGCATGTTGTATTCTGATTGTGTTTTTATAAATCCTTCGCTTATCATCTGTTTCAGCATTTCGCCGAACACGTTCCAATATCCGCCCGTGTTCAGAAAATACACAGGCTGTCCGATTTCGCCGATTTGGTGCATTGTCAGGATATCCGTGACTTCGTTCAGTGTGCCCATTCCGCCCGGCAGAATACAAAAGGCATCCGCAAGTTCTATCATCCTTGCTTTTCGTTCCAATAGGTTGTCTTTTATTTCGGTTTCAATTTTTTCATGAACGGGTTCCTGTTTTGCAACCACGTGCGGAGTAGATACGCCGATGGCCGCCCCCCTGTGCTTCATCACGGATGTCGCGATCACGCCCATCAATCCGACATTTCCAGCGCCGAACACCAATTTGATTTTGTTTTCCGCCATCAGTTTTCCAAGCGTTTCCGCATCGCGCGCAAAGGCGGGATTCTCGCCCAGCTGGTGTCCGCAATAGACCGCCATTGATTTTATTGCCGGTTTTTCTTTCTTATGCGTCATTTTTTTTAGCTTCCTTTTCGGAGAATATATCATAAAATAGTTGCAAATTACAAGTTACAAGTTATTGCAAGTAAGAGGTGGTTTGATAGCAAAACCATTTTAACAAGAAACATCCGCGTGCTTTTCATAGTGTTCGGAATTTATTTGTGCTTTGCCTGTGCAGAATTAACTATGCGAAGACGCAACTTGCTTTTCGTATCATAAAATGATACGATTTAGTTATAAAAATGATACGAAAAGGCGGAATCTATGTTAAATTCGCGTCAAACAGCTATTTTAGATTTCTTGAAAAGAACAAAGAACGCAACCAGTGCGCAGATTGCGGAATATATTATTCGCATATTTCCGGACAAGTCGTCAAAAATCACAATAATTCGCGATATTGACGTATTATTAATGACTGGTAAAATCACAAAATCCGGTCGCGGACGCGCCACCGTATACACCGTCGCCATAGATATAAATGATTACTTTGCTCTTGACCCGGACAAACGCCCGCTGAAATCGGAATACTATAACTTTAATGTCTGGAATGATCTGGATGATTTATTTAATTTAACCGAATTGGCGAAACTTGATGCGCTCAATGCTATATACCGCAAAAATCGCGCGGCAATGACACCGGTTGCGCTTCATCGCGAACTTGAACGTCTGACCATAGAATTTTCTTGGAAATCATCAAAGATAGAGGGGAATACATATACTCTGTTGGATACAGAACGTCTTATTAAAGAAAATATTGAGGCCGCGGGTAAAAAGCGCAATGAAGCGATTATGATTCTGAATCATAAAAAAGCATTGGATTTTGTATTTTCAAAGCCAGAATTTTTCGCGAACATAACATTGGCAAAAATAGAGGATTTGCATAAATTGTTGACCGCCGAACTGGAAGTGCGTAATGGAATCAGACAAAGTCGTGTTGGTATTATTGGCACAAATTATCGCCCGTTGGATAACGCGCAGCAAATTCGCGAGGCCCTTTTTATGCTGACAGATAAAATAAATTCTATCGCGCACCCAATAGCAAAGGCGCTTGTTGCCGTGTTGATGATTTCTTATATCCAGCCGTTTGAGGATGGGAACAAGCGCACGGCGCGACTGTTGGGCAACGCGATATTGCTTGCGCATAATTATTGCCCCCTATCATATCGTAGTGCAGACGAAATAGAGTATAAAAAAAGCGTTATACTGTTTTATGAACAAAATGATTTCGCTTATTTCAAGACCATATTTGCGGGACAGTTTGAACAGACAGTTAAAAAGTATTTTTAATATGTATACCTAAAAGGTGGTTTGATGGCAAAACCATTTTAACAAGAAACATCCGCGTGCTTTGCCGTGCAATCATATTTATTTTCCGCCATAAATCCATTGACTTGTAACTTATAACTTGTATCTTATAACTCGTAGCTTTGATGAATAAGTATTTCTATCTTTCCATGACGCGGTTCCAGATGGATTTTCCAGATGAAACCTATGCCGTCGCGGTTTCCGGCGGGGCGGATTCTATGGCCCTTTTGCATTGGATGAAAAATTCGGGCGTGAAAATTGTTGCCCTGACAGTCGATCACAAACTGCGTCCCGAATCGAAAATCGAGGCCCGGCATGTCGCGTCCGTATGCGAGAAATTGGGAACCAAGCACGAGATTTTGGAATGGACGGGCGACAAGCCCGATGTCGGAATTGAAAATGCCGCGCGCAAGGCGCGGTATGATTTGTTGTTGTCTTATTGCAAAAAAAACAATATCGGCGTTTTGGCCACCGCGCATCACGCCGACGACCAAATTGAAACATTTTTGATGAATCTCGGCCGCGGTAGCGGGGTTTATGGATTGGCCGGAATTCGCGAACGAACGGAACAGGGCGGAATTATTGTTTTCCGTCCGTTGCTTCGTGTTCCGCGCGCTGATTTGCGGAATTATTGCGATGAGAATAAAATCAGGTATTTTGATGACGCGATGAACGATGATGAAAAATATCTTCGCGTGAAAATCCGCGGGAATAGGGGATTTCTGGCGGAAAAATTGGGTATTTCAGACGGGCGCCTGCTTTTGGCAATCGAGAATCTTGAACGCGCGCGAAATTATATCGAATCCGAATCGAAAAAAATAATTCACAAGATTCCTGTTGAATTCGACGCGCCGATATTGTTAAATGTTCCGGACGAGTTGCGATTCCGCGCCCTGTCGATGATGTTGTCGGCCGATTATCCGATTCGTTTGGACGATATTAAAAATGCGTTCGCGAAACTGGACGGCGGGGATTGCAAATTTACTCTGGCCGGTTTCAACATCAGAAAACTGAATGATAAAATTAGAATATGGAAAGAAGGCACAAAATGGCAAAAGTCAAAAAAGCGCAATTGAAACAGAATAAAATCGACACGGAAATGCGTGTCAGGCAGAGTGGTCCGCAGAAAAACGGCGTCGGTTTTTTTATATTGTTCGCCATTATATTCACCTTTCTGGTCGTTCGTTCGATTTATATGATTAATGGTCGGGACGCGGAAATCGCAAAGCCCAAGGATTTAAGTTTTACTCAGATTTTGGAGGAGTCGGACAAAAAGCAAATCAAAACCCTTTCTTTAAGCGGAATCGAGGCAAGCGGGGAATTGAACGACGGGACAAGGTATGCGGCGAAAATTATCGCGAATTCCGAATTGTTGCAGAAAATCGCAAAGAACGGGGCCTCTGTTGTAATCAGCGACAAAAAAGATTGGACCGACACGCTGGGCACATGGCTTTCGATTTTTGTCAGCATTTTATTCGTATGGTGGATTTTCAGGCTCGCGAAATATTACAAGGGCGGCGGCGGCGGTCTGGCCGGAATGTTCGGCAGCAAAACCAGGGTCGCGATAGGAAAGCAAACTGTGAAGTTCGATGATGTCGCGGGAATCGACGGGGTAAAAAGAGAGGTCGGCGAAATAGTCGACTTTCTGAAAAATCCGAAAAAATATCGCGAGCTGGGCGCGCGGGTTCCGCGCGGCGTTCTGATGTCGGGCGAGCCTGGAACAGGAAAAACATTACTTGCCAAGGCGATAGCCGGCGAAGCGGATGTTCCGTTTTATGCCGTGTCTGGTTCGGATTTTTCGGGAATAATCGTCGGGCTCGGCGTTCAGAAAATAAAGGACTTTTTCGACCTGGCGCGTTCGCGCGCCCCGTGCATTTTGTTTATAGATGAAATCGATGCCATCGGTGCGGCAAGGGGCCGGACAATCAACGCCGATTCTGATCGCGAAGCGACGCTGAATCAACTTTTAATCGAGATGGATGGATTTTCGTCGACTGACAATTTGATTGTAGTCGGGGCGACGAATCGGCCGGATATGTTGGATTCCGCATTACTGCGCCCGGGGCGTTTCGATCGTCAGGTTCACATAGATTTGCCCGACATGGCGGGCCGTCTGGCGATTTTGGAATTGTATGCGAAAAAAATGAAGCTTGCCAAAGATGTGTCGATGTCGACCGCCGCGCGCGGAACGACGGGATTTTCAGGCGCGGACCTGAATAATTTGCTGAACGAATCCGCGTTGCTTGCGGCGCGTGCGGGTCGCGCTGAAATCACCAATGCCGACATAGACGAGGCGCGGGACAAAATCCTGATGGGCCCGAAGAAAGACCGCAAAATGCGCCCCGAAGATGTGAAGCTTACCGCGTATCACGAGGCGGGGCATGCGTTCATGTCCATGTATTACAAGGGCATAACCGATCCGATTCACAAGGCGACGATTTTGCCGCGCGGCCATGCGTTGGGAATGGTTCAATATTTGCCCGTCGATGACAAGGTTTCGTTGCCGCTTGAAGAAATCCGCGCGGAAATGGAAATCGCGCTTGCCGGCCGCGCGGCCGAGGAATTATTTTTCGGCGCGAATAAAATCACGACGGGCGCAGAAAGCGACATAGCCCGCGCGACATACATCGCGCGAAAATCGATAACCGCCTGGGGAATGTCGCCCGGGGTCGGATTGATGGCCGTGAATCAGGTTGAATCATGGGGAAGGAATGCGCTTGAAAACGCATCGCAAAAAACGGCCGAAATGGTGGATGGCGAGGTTCGCGCTTGGATTGACGGCGCGTATAAAAAAGCCGGACAGGTTTTGTCGAAAAATAAGACAAAGGTCAAAAAACTGGCGGACGAATTATTAAAGCGCGAGACATTGACATTGGAAGAAATTGAAAAAATTGTCGAAACCCCTCGATCAAAACATTCCAAGAACGCGCGGGACGATTAACGAAAAACGAATTTTTAATTTGTCGCCGTTTTGATGAACGGAACCGGTCCGGACATATGCGAAAAAATAGAGGTTTTGAAATTATAGGAATTATCCTAATAGCTATAATCATCCTTTATTGCGCCAGATCAAAATTTTTGCGGGATATAAATGGATTCAACAAATTGCGATGAGTTTTTGCCCTTGAATCCAATCGTTATATGCTACAAGTTCCATTTCCTTTGGAATCCGAATGTGAAATCGTATATTCCGTAATTGTTCCCCATTCCTTGGTTCCGGACGGACATGTATCCTCGACGGTTCCCAATTCCTTGTATCCGGATGGGCAGTCTCCCGACTCTATAACAACATACGCAGATGTGTTGCATTGTTCTCCGGCGGACAAATATCCAGCCGGGAGTATAATAACGAGAAAAAATATTATTTTTTTCATCTTTGCATACCTTTTATTATAAAATATAACATCTTAATATCTTCCAGGTTTGATAAAGAGCTCTCTGCCGAAATCCTTGCCTATCCCAAGGATTGGGAGAAACTTAGACGCGCTAGACGCCGCACCACGTAGAACAATAAGTCGCGCATTTGCTGTCGCTGATGCTGGAATACGACCAGACACCACCGACGTAACACCAACAATAGATGCCTGAACCCGTGCGGGTCGTATTGGAGGACGAGCAATAATAGCTTACCTGTATGCACACCTTTGCCGCACTTGAAATCGAAATTATTCCAAACGCTGCAAACATAATTGTCAATATAAAATTTATCTTCATTATTTTTTCCTTAATTACAACTCATAACTCCGAACTCATAACTCATAACTCCAAAAGAAAGACCGCCAAGAGTTTGGCGGTCGGGGAGTTGATAAATCACATTAGCGAATGATTCCGCAGTTTTCCGGCTGCCCGTGTTCTATAACCGACAGCTCCCCGATCATATCGGGGGATTTTCCA
>JAITLD010000002.1 GCA_031278055.1 Rickettsiales bacterium
ATTCCCGCCTACGCGGGAATGACAAAAACCTGGCGTTTTTTGTAAAAAAGTGTATGGAACAAAACTTAGCAGAGTTTTTTTTGACAAACAACAAAGTTGGTTGTCTTTCCCTCGCAGGCGGGAATAGGGCTTGAGAGTTCAGAGTTAAGAAAGATTAATAATTTGAGAACTCATAACTCTGAATTCTTAATGTAAATTGTCGTGGGCCAAATCATTCTATGCAACAGTTTACGGATTTTTTCACCCATGCGCCAAGACTGGAAAGCAGACCGCTTTTTCTCGTTTCCGTTTTTTCAGGAACATCCGACGACGACGCCTTTTCGCCAATCCATTCGCGTAAATGATTGTCGATAGCCTCGTCTTTCCGCACTTTCGACAAATCAATCAGATTCATGTTGATTCCCCAAAATAGCGAATACAATTCATACGCCTTGCCGAACAAATCGTATGCGTCCGGCTTTTTCCCCGCGCCAAGCGCCTTGGTCCCGACTTCCATCAACCGCATGGACGCCGCCAACAGATGTTTTGATATGCACCAAACTTCCCCCGTTTCCGCAGTGGATTTTTTTACAATCCTTTCCATCAATTCTTTGCGCATTTCCCGCACCGCGTTTATCAAATCATAAAATCCAGGCTTGCCCGTTTTTCCGCCGGAAAAGAAAAAATGCTCTTCCAATGAAATCAAGTTCATCAGCGCAATCGACAAATCCTGATCCGACGACAAATCCAGCGGATTCGCCTTTTTCGCCGCGTCCGTCTTTGCAATCAATTCTTCAAGCGTCAATTTTTTTGCCATACCGATTCCTTTTTAATATACTATCAGCGCGAATATTCCCGATATAGCCAGCAAAACGGCCATAGGAACAATCACTTTCTGAAACTTAAAGCGCGATTTTCCGCCATTGGCCGCAATCGATTTGTTCAGCTGAATCTCTGTAATCCAAACAGCGGCAGTGCCAACGACCGCGCCGACCAAAAATCTGTCGAATATCCACAGCCAGCGAACATAATCGACGAAATAATACACTCCGAATAACAGCGCGTAATAAACCGCAAATACCGCCGTATACCACCACCCGCTCGTTATGTTTCGCCTTTTCAACCATCTTAAAGTCCAAAATACCAAAAGCAAGGTGAGCGCGCCGGCCCACACGCCAGTAATCACATCGTCAACTCCCAACAAACGCGCGGCCTCCAATCCCGCGGCAATGCCGACGGTGCAAACGGCGCACGGGGCAATCGCATGAACGGCGGATGTGAAAAGCCCTGAAACGAGAGACAAAAAGTAAATCTTTTTCATTTTTATTCCTTTTATGCGATATTACTAATTTTCCGAACGGCGCGCAAGTGAGAACTTCGCGCCCGGGGATTTTTTTCCATCTCCACCGCGTCCGGACGGAAAGTTTTAAGAGAAATAAAATCGCCCCCCCCTTCCTTCTTCGCGGCATTCGATATTTCTTCGCAAGAAACCGGCGACGGTATATGCGGGTCGCCGACACGCGCCGTCCATTCGCGGAAAATATTTTTGACCAAACGATCCTCTATCGAATGAAATGTCACGCAGGCACAAATGCCGCCGGACGGAAGCAGGGCGGGGACTTCGTTCAACGCGCGCTCGATTTCCCCCAATTCGTCATTCACGGCAATGCGCAATGCCTGAAACACAGGCGCGACATCTTTCGGATTGGAAATCAAATCTTTTAATTGAAAAGTTGTTCGGGGAAGAGCGGATTTTATTTTACGCGCAAGTCCCGTCGCGTTTTTCATATCGCCGTAATCGCGCAGAATTTCGGCGATTTGTCCCATGGATAATTGTTCTATCAATTCGGCGGCCGATCCCCCCCCTCGGCCGCTTCGCGGCCACTCCCCCCCAATTGGGGGGGAGATGTCAGACGGGGCAGCTTTGCGACCACTTCCCCCAATTGGGGGGGATATGTCAGACGGGGTAGCTTTGCGACCTCCTCCCCCAATTGGGGGGGAGATGTCAGACGGGGTAGCTTTGCGACCACTCCCCCCAATTGGGTGGGAGATGTCAGATGGGGCAGACATTCTCATATCCAGCGGTGCGTCAAAACGCCATGAAAATCCCCTATCCGGCGTGTCGATTTGCATGGATGAAATGCCGAGGTCAAAAACTATATCTGTGATATGGGGCATAGGACATGAAACATGAGATACGAAATATGAGATATGGGAAAAAGGGGCGTTTATAAAAATAAAATCATCGCCGTATTGTTTTCTCAATTCTTCGGCAAACGGGGTGACAGACGGGTCGCGGTCGAACGCAATAACTTTCGCGCCGCGTCCCAAAAACGCACGCGAATATCCGCCCGCGCCGAATGTGGCGTCAATAACTACTCTGCCCCTCACATCGCCAAAGGTTTCCAAAACTTTATCCAATAAAACCGGAATATGCTCACTCAATTTCAACTTTTATCCCCAGGCCCGACAGACGGACCATCGTATCCGCCGTCATCCTGACAGTGCGCGGAAGCGCCAGAACCGCCTCTTTTCCGCCATCTATTATCTTCATCGTTATCCTGGATTGTCCGTTCGGCAAAGCGTCGATAATTTTTTTCAGGTCGGACAGCTTCGTCCTGTCGACGACCGTCAGCGCCAGTTTCCTCGCCACGCCGGCCGCCCATTCGGAAATCGGAAAGACTGCGTCCACAAACAGCGATACGCTGTTGTCTTCGCGCACCGCCGTCCGTCCGGCAAGAACAACCGCGCCGTGTTCGCTGAGCGTGCTTTCCAAATCAAAAACCGTATCGCCAAACGCAACCGAATCAATGTTCGCGTTGCCGTCGGTTGCTTTGATTACCATCATCGGCTTGCCAGTTTTAGTCGTGCGCCTGTTGTATCCTGTGACATTCACAGCCAAACGAACCGATTTCCTATCGACTTGATTCGCAAGCTCGGAGCATTTTAGCAATCTTTCCGATTCAATCAGTTTTTTATACGGGTCAAGCGGCGAAGATTGCAAAGCAAAGCCAAGCGCCTCGGTTTCGTTCGCCAGCACTTCGTTGAATCCCCACGCGGACGACACCGCCAATCGCTTTGCCAGGCTGTCATCCGTCGTGTCGTCCGCCGTGGTGTTGTCGAACAAAGATAAAGTCTGTCCGCCGTTCTTTTGGGCGGCGGCATATATCAATATTGTATCGGCATTGTAATAAAGTTTCGCTCGGTCCGGACAAAACGAATCCAAAACACCCGCCTTGATGAAGTTTTCGAGAATCCGCTTGTTTATTACTCCGCCGGTCCGCTTCGCGAAATCGGTCAAGTTCCTGAATTTTCCGCCGTCGTTTCTTATTTGTATAATTTGTCCGGTGGCGGCCGCGCCCACCCCCTTTATCGCCGCCAATCCGAACACAATCTTTCCATTCTTTACGGAAAACAAAGATTCCGATTCGTTTATGTCGGGCGGCATGACATCGATGCCGAAATTATTCCGCGCGTCCCTGACATCCTCGGCAATATAATCCGTGTCGTTCAATCTTGACGACATATCGGCTGCTATAAATTCCGCCGAATAATTTGCTTTTAACCACGCGCATTGATTCGCGACAAGCGCATAGCACAAGGCATGCGCCTTGTTGAACGCATATTCCGCGAATTTCTCGAACTGGTTAAACAATTCGCCCGCCTGCTGTTCGGTCAAAGTATCGTTCCTTTCACATCCCTCTATAAATTTAACGCGCATTTCCTCCATAATCGATTTTATCTTCTTTCCCATCGCCTTGCGCAAAGTGTCCGATTCGCCGCGCGTGAATCCCGCAAGGGTTCGGGATAACTGCATTACCTGTTCCTGATAAACCAAAATCCCATACGTTTCCTTTAATATATCTTCGGCCAAAGGATGAGGATAGGATACCTTTTCGTCCCCGTGCATGCGGGCGATATAGTTGGGAATGAACGCCGCGGGCCCCGGACGATTCAAGGCGTTCAGGGCGACTATATTTGCGAAATACGTAGGCCTCATCGATTGGAGATACCGCTGGACATGCGGGGCATCAAATTGGAACACTCCCAGCGTCCATCCGCGCTGCCAAATCGTCGAGTATGTTTTATCGTCATCCAGCGGGATTAGTTCCGGATTGATATCAACGCCGTGATTCTCGCGAATCATTTTTATCGCGCGTTTTAATATTGTTAGCGTTTCCAAAAGCAAGAAATCAAATTTCATCAATCCGCTGGATTCCAGATAATGCCCGTCAAATTGCGCGGACGGCAAATTGTTTGACGGGTCGCGATAAATCGGCGCTATTTCAATCGTCGGACGATCGCCGATAACAAAACCGCAGGCATGCTGGCCTATGTTGCGATATAACCCCTCAATCGCGCAGGCGATTTCCACGACTTTCGTCATTTCCGGATCATCGACCAGCTCGTGCTTTATAGCATAGTCGTTCAATGCGGCGGATAAATTTTTCGCGTCCGACGGAATTAATTTCGAAAATCTGTCGGATTTTGAATAGGGCATTCCATAAACGCGGCCGACATCGCGAATCGCGCCGCGCGCCTGCAAGCTGCCGAAAGTAATTATGCGACAAATATGGTCGGCCCCGTATTTTTTCTGAATATAATCGATGATTTTATCGATTTCCGCCGGCTCGAAATCAATATCAAAGTCAGGCATAGACACGCGGTCGGGATTTAAAAAGCGTTCGAACAAAAGCCCCCATTTCAACGGGTCGGCCTTGGTAATCCCAAGCGACCACGAGACAACCGACCCTGCGCCGCTTCCGCGCCCGGGGCCGACCCAGATATTATGACCCTCGGCCCATTTGATATAGTCGGCGACTATCAGAAAATACCCGGGAAACCCCATTCTGATTATCGTTTCCAATTCGAAATCCGCCTGATCGAAATATTTTTTGGAATCAGTTATCTTGTTTTCCTCAATGCGTTTTTCAAGCCCCGCCATTGTCTCGGCCCGCAATATTTGGCATTCCTCGTCGAAATTATCGGCGAATTTGGGTAATAGGGGCTTTTCGCGAACGTTCACCATGAACGCGCACCGCCGCGCGATTACGGCGGTATTTTCAATCGCCTCCGGCAAGTCGGAAAAAAGTTCGGCCATCTCGTCCGGACTTTTGAAATATTGTTCCACATTCGCGCGCGGACGATTGTCGGAAATGATTTTAGTCTGGCCCAGAATGCAGTGCAACGCGTCCGTGGCCTCGTAATTCTCGGGCCCGGCAAAGCAGACGTCGTTTGTGGCGACAATCGGAATATTTTTATCGCGCGCGAGATTCAAGAATTCCCGCTCGGTATTAATCTGTTCGTCCAAACCGAATCTGGACAGCTCCATATAAAATCTATCGCCAAAAATCGATAAAAATCTGTCTGCAAGGTCCGCGGCAAGGCGTTCCTGTTTTTCCAAAACAACGCGGCCAATCGGACCGT
This sequence comes from Rickettsiales bacterium, assembly GCA_031278055.1. Lineage (GTDB taxonomy): Bacteria > Pseudomonadota > Alphaproteobacteria > Rs-D84 > Rs-D84 > JAISGC01. The sequence continues at coordinate 5,407 of JAITLD010000002.1, forward strand.
TGTGCCCACCGGATAGGCAAATCAGCCCGCCCGAATGCGCCGCCAGTTCGTCCAGCGAGACATGCGCGCCCAAATGCCATTCGTCGGGGCGCATGTACATTATTTCCGACAATTTGCACAAATTCAAATATCCGTCGTGATTCTGCACCAGCAATACAATTTGCGACATTTGTTCCGTCCGCAGAATCTTCGGGTCGATATTGTGATGATTCAAAGTAAGCGACACTCCTATAATCGGCTGGATTCCCGCGCCCGGGGCCTTGTCCGATAATTCGGCCGCCGCGGTCATAAGGTTATTGTCCGTAATCGCGACCGCCGACATTCCGTAATTCTTGCAAAATGAGATAACATTCGGCCTGTCCGGTTCTTTTTTCGGCGCGGAAATCAGAATCGACCCGAATCCGACGGAATATTGGGAGTGAACGCGAAGATGAACAAAAGATTTCATGAGTTAAGAGTTACGAGTTCAGAGTTATGAGTTAATTTTTTAGCTGCTGCATTTTTTTTCGAAGTCTTTAATATTGATACAAGTATAGCAATTATCTCATCGCATTCATCAATAATTGTTTTAGAACTTTGTTCAGTCAGAAAATCAGTCAATTTTAATAGTTTCGGCCAATACAAAGTTTCACGCGCCTCTTTTAATGAAACTGAAAGCTTTGCAATAAAATCTTTATTGCTTTGGGCAGATATTGCCTCGTTTGCATTTGCCCCAATGCTTGTTCCAGAACGGAGAACTTGCCTAGATAAGACCCTTTCGCCTTTTTTTAACAGATATTTATAAAGGTTTGTAACACGAACCGCGAAAAGAAAAGATTTTTTTGCAATAACGCTGTCTGTCATCTCACATGCCTTCAACTCGTAACTCTGAACTCTTAACCTTGAACTTTTATATTTACCCTGCACAGATACATCAAACTGTCGCGCTTGAATCCCAAAATCGCATTTCGAAATAATTCCAACGCCTCCTGCTTGTATTCATACAAGGGATTTTTCTGGGCATATCCGCGCAGGCCTATCCCCGTTTGCAAATAATCCATCAACGCCAGATGGCGCCGCCAGTTCGAATCCAGCGACTGCAAGGCGCATTGCCGCATTGCCGTCCGAAATAATTCATCACCGTATTCCTGGCGCCGCTGTTCGAATCGGGCGGACGCCAGACGCGTCAGAATCCCGAATGCCTTGCGTTCGTCGATATTTTCGTCATGCCGCCAATTGTCCAAATCGGTTATGTCGATTCCGAATGTCATCTTCATCGCGTCGTTGATTCCCCGCGTGTTCCAATCTTCGCGCATTGAATGCTCAGGTATATTCGCCTCGCAAACCTGCTCGATGATATCGCCGGTTATCTCTGAAAAGAAGCCTGTCAAATCCTCAGAATGCATTAATTCATCGCGCTGCCTGTAAACCACCTTTCGTTGGTCGTTCATGACGTCGTCGTATTTCAAAAGTTCCTTGCGCGATTCGAAATACCGCGCCTCGACCCGCTTTTGCGCCTTTTCAAGCGCGCGGGTGATCCACGGATGGGTGATTGCCTCGTTCGGTTTCAAACCCAAAGTCGTCAGCATTCCCTGCAAACGCTCGGCGCCAAAAATCCGCATTAAATCATCGTCCAGAGAAAGAAAAAATTTTGAATCGCCGGGGTCGCCCTGACGCCCCGACCGGCCGCGCAGCTGGTTATCGATACGTCGCGATTCATGCCGTTCCGTCCCGACAACATACAACCCGCCAGCGTCCAGAACCAACTTTTTCTGATTCTCTATGCGTTCGTATATTTCCTTTTTCTGTTTCTCAAAGTCATCGATTTTTAATTCTTCATCTTTAATTCTCAATTCGTCGATTAAAAATTCCGCATTTCCCCCCAGTTTTATATCCGTTCCGCGGCCCGCCATGTTCGTCGCGATGGTAAGGGCGCCCGGCGCGCCGGCCTGCGCGATTATGTGCGCCTCTTTCTCGTGATGTTTCGCATTCAAAACCGCAGGGGTTATCTTTAATTCTTTTTCGACTATTCTCGCCAATTCCTCGGATTTTTCAATCGTGGTGGTCCCGACAAGCACCGGTTGCCCGCGCTCCATGCAATCGCGTATCTGCGCCAGAATCGCAACAAACTTTTCGTCCTTGTTCCGATAAATCTCGTCCTGATGGTCATTTCGAACAACCGGCCGATTCGTCGGAATCGCCACGACGCGCAATTTATAAATCTCGTCGAATTCGGCCGCCTCGGTCATCGCGGTTCCTGTCATTCCGGCCAATGTCGGATACAAACGAAACAGATTTTGATATGAAATCGATGATACGGTCTGGTTTTCGGATTGGATTTCGACATGCTCTTTGGCCTCAATCGCCTGATGTAGCCCGCGCGACAGACGGCGGCCGGTCATGACGCGTCCGGTGAATTCATCGACCAGCAGAACCTCGCCGTCGCGCACCACATAATTGACATTTTTCTGATAAAGATGATGTGCCAAAAGCGATTGCTGAATATGCATTACCAATTGCGAGTTTTCAGGCGCATAGAGGTTGTCCCCTTGTAAAATGCCGCTGTCCGAAAGGATTTTAGTAATATGCTCGACACCCGTATCGGTCAGAGTGACATGACGATCCTTTTCATCCTTTTTATAATCCTCCGAAGCAAGCTTTCGAATGGAGGCGTCGATTTTATTGTAAAGTTCGCTCGAATCTTCGGCCGGACCGGAAATAATCAGCGGAGTTCTCGCCTCGTCTATCAAAATACTGTCCACCTCGTCGACAATCGCGTAGAAAAACGGCCGCTGAACCAATTGGCCGGAATCAAACTTCATATTGTCGCGCAAATAATCGAATCCGACCTCGCTGTTCGTGGCATAGGTAATATCGCAGGCATAAGCCGCGCGCCGCTGGTCGTCATCCATATCATGCTGAATCACGCCGACGCTCATTCCCAAAAATTCGTAGATACACCCCATCCATTCGCTGTCGCGCAGGGCCAGGTAATCATTCACGGTAATCAAGTGCGCCCCTTTGCCATGCAAAGCCTTCAAATACAGGGCCAGCGTCGCGACCAGTGTTTTCCCTTCGCCCGTTTTCATCTCGCAAATCATGCCGTCATTCAAAACCATTCCGCCCAAAAGCTGAACGTTGAAATGCCGCATGCCAAGCGCGCGGCTCGACGCCTCGCGCACGGCGGCAAAGACATCGGGCAATATGTCCGACTCGTTCGCGCCCGCCGCCAATTTATCGCGGAAAATGACGCTCTGGCCGCGCAATTCGCCATCTGTCATGGCATGATACCGCGGTTCTAAATCATTGATAATGGAAACTGTCTTGTCATACGATTTTATCAGACGGTCATTGGCGGAGCCAATCAGTTTTTTAAGCAATCCTGCAATCATGAAAAATTCCCTTTTTTACTATTGAATTATTAATTGATATTTTTTCATTCGCGGATTATTTGGCAATGCGCGCGCCCCCGAATTGGATTTATAATTAATAATTAACGATTTATAATTATATAATAGATTCCGCCTGAAATTACAAGTTGAAAAATGAAAATTATCGCCTATAATCCCAGCGCAGACGCTTGCGATGTAGCGGGGCGGAAACGCCTCGAGGAAAGTCCGGACTGCACAAGACAGGATAGCGGTTAACGGCCGCCGGGGGTGACCCTAGGATTAGAGCAACAGAAACGAACCACGGAAAGCGGTGGATGAAACGGGCAATCTCTATCCGCAGCAACCCCAAGTAGGTTCCCACAATGCCGGGTCTTGACGGCGGGAACGGGTAGGGGGCTTGACGCCCGCGGAAACGCGAAGCGCAGATTAATTACATCGCACGATAGAATCCGGCTTATAGAGCGTCTGCTAAAAAATCCGCCGAAAGGCGGATTTTTTTCAAAACGTCCGGCGCATGACGCATGGAGATAACATAAAATGCTGGATTTCATAATCTAAATTTATGTATATTAAAATAGAAAATAAACCTATGACAGAATTTAATCCTGACTTACAAAAAGCGAAACTGCTTCTAAAAAAATTGGCCGCGGACAAAATATTACCGTTCACACCGAGCGCGGTCGCACCATACGCGGAAGGCGGAGAAACCCTGTCATTACGCGTCAGCGTAAAGGATGGATCCGAATACGCGGTATTGTTTCCAAGGTCCTCTCGTTCGTTAAAATCAAAATCTGATGAAAAAAATATGCTTGATTTTATAAATTCGTACGGCGTGGGCACGACAAGCGGGGTGGAAATCCCAACACTAATCCATGTAAATTGTAAAGAAATGCCATTCTTTTACATGAAAGGTTTTAAGGGAGAAGTATTATATCCATGGAATTACGATAATTTGTCGGATGAACAAAAGCGTCTTTTATCGGCTGACCTTGCGCGATTCCTTTATGCAATGCACTCCATTCCGGTCGCGGAAGCCGCAGGAATTTTGCCAGTGCGCGGCCTGCGCGCAAAAGATGATTTATTAAAACGGGGCAGACTGAAAGACATAGAATATTTATCTGAAATTCTGCGGGCAAATATTCCGGACGGCGTATTGCAACAGCTTGATAAATCAATAGAAAGTTTTAATTATTCCAATGTTGTTTCGCACGGGGATTTACACGGCCGTAATCTGACCGTGGACAAATCAAAAACAAAAATACTAAACGGTATATTCGATTTCGGCATGGCGGCGGTCGACAATCGGGCTGTTGATTTTTATAAATTATCGGTCATTCACAGAGAGTTGATGCGAAGAACCGTGGGGGAATATAATCCTTTATCGTCAGAACAAATCGAAGTCGCAGATGTGGATTTTATTTATCTGGCTTTATTTGGCAGTCGAATAAAACAAGAGCCAATCGACGGCATTATAAAAGAATCGTTGAGAAACTTTTCGGATGATTGGGGTAATAACTAGAAAAAGAGATTCCGCGCCATAAAAAAATTTCGGCCAATCGCCGCCGCTCGATTGGAATAAAATTAATAAAGAGGAATATTTATGAAAGGCATAGGGCAAGTATAAAATGGCGGCAAAGCCGCCATTTTTGTCCAATATAGTTAGTATTGTTTTGTTTTTTTTTAGAACTGCGCGTTCAAGCGAACACCCAATTCAGCCTTGACATCCGTCGAGTTCTGCGAACCGTCTTGACCGTTATCAAACGTGTATTCTCCATACAGCGCAATCTGAACGGTGTCGGACAATTCATTGGCAACAGACAACGAAACGGCGAATTCGTTGAATCCGTCTTTCAAATCCTTGTTGTTGAAGCCTGGGATAACTTTCGATGTCAAAAGAGCAGAATCGGATTTTGCGCTGTCAACGACATGATTTGAATGATGTTTCCATGCAAAGCCAAATCCCGACGTCCATTTCGGCGCAAAATCATAAGACCATTTCGTTCCGATATTCCAATCGGTATAGGCCTTGATTTTTGCAACTGCATCACCAACAAGCAAAGGATTGAATGTAGAGTCAACATTTATCTTACTATTATCATTCGCAAAAAAATGTCCGACTTCGGCAAACACAGAGCCAGTCAATTTATCCCACGTCTTTCCGGCGCGGAATCCGCCCCAAACGCCATATTGTCCTGTTCCGTAGTTATCAAAGGTAAATGAAGTAACAGTAAGGGAATGAAGTGTAGCTCTACCGGTCATTTTAGAAAGACCGCCGATGTGCGCGTCCGCATAGACATCAAGCACAAACGGCTGCGTTTCCGCCAAAATGCGATAGATTGCGCCCAGCCGTCCCTGATGCAATCCTTTACGGTTTATATCGCCGTCATAGGTGTATCCGAACGAGCCCTGAATGGCCAGTCTATCGGTAATTCCATAACCCAAATCTTCGGCAAGCCGCCAGATTGGGAATTCAGTCGCGCCATCGTGATTTTTCAACTTTTGCGCGGGCGTGTCGTCGGCAATTTTATACATCACCCCGACGCCTGTCTTGGAATAAACGTCGCCCGCTTTCGGCAGATACAACGGATTTTCCAAGTTCGCGGCGAATGCGGGCGTCGCAAGGACGGCCAATGCAACCGCTGTTTTCATGGTCTTTTTCATCTTTCACTCCTTATAGTTATTGATGAAACTCCGCCGCCCACTAAAATGGCCACAGCGGGGCCGCGCTCCACGCCGCCGGTTGAACCGCAACAACATGTTTCTCTGAGAACGGCAAATCGACTATACAAAATTTGAGAATGGAATCAAATGATTTTTTGGGTCATGACTAGTTTAGATAGATAAATCTGCCCGTAAGGGTATGATTTAACTATGAAAAACAAGTATTTTTTTGGGTCTCATATTTCTATTAAGAAATTCAGACATTTTTTGCAATTATTTTACATGGATTTAACTACGAATCGAATAGAGGGCTTTTGGGGTTGGACGAGAAGCAGACTTGCAAAGTTCAAGGGGATAAAGTGGGATAATATAGAGTCGCATATAGCCGAAACAGTATGGCGTTTTAATCATAGACAAGATGATATTTATAAAATACTATTGAAAGAGTTCAGAACAGATAAGATGGGTCTATAAAATCCGTTTCTGGTCTTGACCCAAAAATTAACTTGCAAAAATGGCGGCAATCTGTATAATCCTGTCTGATTTCGGGGTCGTAGCTCAGCTGATAGAGCGCTGCGTTCGCATCGTAGAGGTCGTGGGTTTGAGTCCCATCGGCTCCACCAAACAAATACCTTTCCGCGAGAGGGGTAAAATATAATTTCGGAAGCGTAGCTCAGTCGGTAGAGCAAGTGACTCTTAATCATTAGGTCCGGGGTTCGAATCCCCGCGCTTCCACCAAGCTTTT
>JAITLD010000010.1 GCA_031278055.1 Rickettsiales bacterium
CCCCGTCAATCGCTTCGCGATTTCCGCCCCTCCAAAGGAGGGGAATTGGTGTTCGCTTGAAAGCTCAGACCCTAACTCTGAACTAAAAAAATCCTTGCGTTATCGAATAGTAATTGAAATAATAACCCCGTGTCCGAAAGGAGACCGAAACCTGAAAAATTTCGTAGAGATGGCATTGGATATTATGTCTAAAAAATATCCCGTTTATGGCGGGATTGCGTCGTGATATATCGAAAGCGACGCGGTCGTAATCTCTACGATTTTTTCAGAATCCCGCCACCTTTCAAATATATTTGAGAATAAATTCAATGAAAGGTGCGCGATGTGAAAAACATCACAATAACATTCATGCTAATGACCCTGACTTTATCTGCCGCGAACGCGGTGATAACGATGTGTAAAAAATCGGACCAATGTCCAAAGACAAGGCCGTGGGCGGCTAGTACAGTATCCGACAGTTCGTTTGGGAGTTATACTTATAATTCAGGATACAATGACGCAACCTGGCAAGTAAGAGTATCTATTGCGCCCACAGGAACAATAGAGGGAATAGCGAGATGCACAACGAGTGGAAGCGATCCTAGCACACCGTCACCAAGTGGAAACGTTTGCTGGTGCAGGATGACAGGACATGATGGAAATAACGCATGCCTGGGCGTATCTTGGGTGTTCCTGCACGCCTTTTCGTCGGTGTCCTATTGCGTGAACTACTGTGCGAACGATTGCGCGGTCTGCGTCCTGTTGTCCGGCACGTTCCACTCGTGCACCCGCGCTGCGGTGCTCTCTCTTCCATAGGCCTTGCCGTTTCATGACGTTATTTGCTAAAGTTTTATTATTATTATTTTTTTCTATCCGTAATTTTTATTGCTTTTCCGCCGTAAATCTTTTATATTGTCGCAGATAATGAAAAGTGAAAATCAAAATATTTCCGCGCAGCAATTAAGTGATGCGTTATCGGAACGCTATCTGTCGTACGCCGTGTCGACGATTGTCGCGCGCGCGCTTCCCGATGTGCGCGACGGATTGAAGCCGGTTCATCGGCGCATACTGTATTCCATGCTGCGCAATAAACTGGCGCCCTCCGCGGGATTCAGAAAATGCGCGACAGTCGTCGGCGATGTTCTCGGTCATTACCATCCGCACGGCGATTCGTCCGTATATGACGCGATGGTGCGTCTGGCCCAGGACTTTTCCGTTCGTTATCCATTGATTAACGGTCAGGGAAACTTTGGAAATATAGACGGGGACCCATCCGCCGCATACCGCTATACCGAATCGAAATTAACCGACGCGGCGATGATGATTATGGAAGGAATCGACGAAGATTCCGTCGATATGATTCCGAATTTTGACGGAACAACGGTCGAGCCGTCCGTTATGCCCGGCGCCTTTCCGAACTTGCTTGCAAATGGCGCGATGGGAATCGCGGTCGGCATGGCGACAAATATTCCGACGCACAATGTCGCCGAGGTTTGCGATGCATTGAATCTTGTGATCGATAGGCCGGAGGCGACGACCGCGCAAATTATGCGGAAACTGATCGGGCCGGATTTTCCGACCGGCGGAATCATTATCGATGATTTCGATACGATTATGAAGAATTATGATTCGGGACGCGGGGTGTTCCGTATCCGCGCGCGATGGGATGTGGAACAGTTGGATCGCGGCGCATTTCAAATTGTTGTCACTGAAATTCCCTACGGGATTGTCAAACAGAAATTAGTCGAGCAGATCGCGGGCCAGATTGATGCGAAAAAACTGCCGCTGATAGATGATATTACGGATGAGTCGACGACGGACATACGAATCGTTATTACCCCAAAGAATCGCAATATCGAGCCGGATAAAATTATGGCGCATCTATTCATGATGACGGATTTGCAGGCGAATTTTAATATGAATTTTAATGTTGTGGATTCAAATGGCGTTCCGCGGGTGATGAAAATCGGCGATGTCTTGAACGAATTTATCGCGCACCAACGGGGCGTTTTACGGCGCCGAACGAAATTCAGAATGTCGAACATAGCGAAGCGGCTCGAGATTCTCGGGGGACTGTTGATTGTTTATCTGAATCTCGACCGTGTGATAGAAATCATCAGGAATGAAGATGATCCCAAGGCTATTCTGATATCCGAATTTGATTTGACGGAAAACCAGGTCGAGGCGATTCTGAATACCCGCCTGCGTTCGCTACGCAAACTTGAAGAGATGGAAATTAAGAAAGAAGACAAGGAACTGCGCGCGGAACAAAAAGCGCTAAAAACTCTGATGTCATCCGACGAACTTATAAATGAAAAAATCAAATCGTGGTTTCTCGAAATCAAAAAGGCGTTTGCGAAATCAACGCCGCTCGGCCGCCGCAAATCGGAATGGGCGGATACGGCCGATGAAGAATCTGTGAATGTCGATGATTTTATTGAAAAAGAACCGCGAACAATCATATTGTCGAAAATGGGATGGATTCGCGCCGCGACCGGACATATTGATTTATCCGACATGACGGATGTAAAGTTCAAGGAAGGGGATGAGCTGCTGATGGCGTTTCATTGCCAAACGACTGACAAAGTCAACTTTTTCGCATCTAACGGGCGAATGTATTCTCTGGCAGCAAATGATTTGCCGTCCGCCCGCGGATTTGGCGAGTCGATCCGCATGATGGTCGACATTGGCGCAGACGACGGGATTGTCTCGGCATTCGCGCTGAACCGGTCCGCAAAGTATCTGGTGATGTCGCGCCATGGAGTGGGATTTATCGTAGATGGAGAAAATTGTCTGGCGCAAACGAAAAACGGGCGCCAGGTTATAAATGTTGATGAGAAAAGTCCGGCAGTTGTCTGCCGCGAAGTTTCGGGCGATTATGTTGCCATTATCGGCAGCAATGACAAACTGTTGATATTTGAGGTCTCGGAACTGCCGGAAATGACGCGCGGCAAAGGTATGATTCTGCAAAAATACAATGCCGACAGGACATATACGATGGACGCAACATTTTTTTCCAAGGCGCGCGGATTTGGTTGGACGACAGGACGCGGCACAACAATGCTTGATGATTGGAAGCCGTGGCTGGGGCATAGGGCGGGGCAGGGGCATACGATTCCCGTCGGATTTCCGCGAAGCGGAAAATTCGGAAAGTAGATATTGCGGGCCCGGTTCGGGCAACAGCGGCGAAAAACTTTTATATCCCGCCTGCTCAGGAAACGTTATGATTTCCGTATTCAACCAAAGGATGGAAAAATCGTTTTATTTTTTACTTGTTTCATTTTTGCAAAAAAATTATAATTGAGTAAACGGAAGGTTTTTTATGAGAAATTTGATTTTATTTTTGGGGGCAATATGGCTTGCGGGGTGTGTCACGCTGGATAGTGGCGATGATTTTAATTCGACGGATGGTCAGAATGTCTTGACCCCGACAGTGGATTATGTGCAGCATATGGATCCGTATGGGGCAGAGCATAAAGATACGTTTCTGTCGCAACTGACAATGAATTATCGTTCGTATGCGATTTACAACGCGCAGGTTTCCGGATATCCCGAAATCGGCGAGATGTTCGCGCAAAAGGCCGTATCATCTTTTTCGGGTGAAACGCCGATGCCGGAATCGTTGGACAATTGGGTTATCAACGATAAAGATGAGAAATTTGAATTACAGACTGCATGTCAGGAATTATTGAATGCATTGCAGAATGATGCATCGGTTGAAAAGCCAAAACTGGCGGGCGAAGCACAGGCGAAATTCGATTGCTGGCTGTCGGCCGCGGCTAGCGGTCAGACCGAGACTGCGCGGGAATGTCGCCAAAGGTTTCAAAATGCAATGTTGGCAATCAATGGCAACGGCGGAATTATAGAGGATGACAAGATAATGGAGAGTGTTCCGGATCCGATTCCGACAACCGGATTCGCGGCGGCTGACAATTACGTTGATACGGCGGAATTGGGTTTGCTGACAGATACGAAAAGAACGCGCGAGGGCGTAGTGGTTGTGAACAATATAAATGTGCCGCGCGATTTAATACGGCCGGCGCCGGTTCATCCGGTAGTGTTCAATCAAAATATCTACTCTAACGGCAAAGTGGTCGGCGTCGGCGGCGAACAAGAATCGATCGGTAACGAGGTTGTGTCGCGCGACGAATTCATAAACATGATGATGGCGTTACGGAACGAGATACAGGATATCAACAAGCGACTTGACAACATACCGCGCGACGGTATGACAACAATAAAGGTTCAGCAAATTCCGGTCGAACCAAAACAAAGGGTAATGGAGGAGATTTTTGAAGTGCATTTCGACTTTAACAAGGCGAGTATAAAACCGGAATATGAGTCGGTGATTCAGAAATTGGCGGCAACCGCTCGGGAAAATAAGAATGTCAAAATTTCGGTCGTCGGGCATACTGATACCGTTGGTAGTGATGCGTATAATTATGCGCTGGGCGGGCGGCGCGCGGAAAATGTGAAACAAATGTTGATCGCGCAGGGAATACCGGCCAACTCGATCATTGTGGTGTCCAGCGGAAAGAATGATTTGAA
>JAITLD010000041.1 GCA_031278055.1 Rickettsiales bacterium
GGCGAATTTTCACAACATTTTTTTCTTTGATTTTTTTTATAAATATCCCATAATATCAATTGATGCAGGCTGACCGCTTGTATTAGGGTATAGAAACCTTATGAGTGCGTCATGTCTGACGAAAACGACTTCCTGCAATGGCAGGTGGGCGGCGGAATAAATAGAATACGCCGCACAATTCACTCAATTGTTTCTAACCTCCTGCCACCAGCTCAAAAATGGTGGCTGTTTGCAACAACGGATTCCGAGGACAATGAAGAATTTTGCCGCCATGATAATTGCGACCTTTTACTCCGCGAATGCGTGCGGATATTCGGTCATTAAAAAATCTTACTTGATTCTCAGATACCTTCGCCCCGAAACAGGGACGGGCGGAATTGGCGGCACTATAATAGATTGCAATGCTGTAAGCGATTTATGCGATGGTTCGGCCACGGCCTCGGATTGCAAATTAACTTTGACCCATTGCAACGGGGCTATGTGCCTGTGGGATATAGATATGAAATGCGTATGCAAATCCGGCTATACTGATACCGGTAGCTCATGCACTTCATCCCCCTGCCCTGCGGGAACTTATGGTCAAAATATGCCGAGCGGATGCACATCCTGCGCGGCGGCAACAGGAAACCCAAACGCAACCAGCGCATACGGATCGACGACAATCACAAATTGTTATGTTCCTCAATCGGCGATAATGAACGACGGTCGCGGCACGTATCACTTTAACAGCAATTGCTTTTGGACAAACTAATTTCTAAATAAATATGTCGTCCCAAGAATTATTGTAATTCTGTTGCGCTTTCCAAAAATACGCGTTTTACGAATCTATCGCGATCGGCGACTTTTTTTATTTTAAGAACTTTGGAAATTTTTCCATCAAAAATCCCGTCATTTATTCTTCAACCGGTTCGGATGGCTCAGTCCCCTCGGCGTCCGCCTCTGGCATTCCCTGCATATCGTCGGCGATTCCTTTGGATTTATCCATGATTTTCACCAGCAAATCCTCTTGCGCCAAGGGATTATTGCGCAACCATTCGCGCGCGTTCGCCTCGCCCTGCCCTATGCGTTCGGAATTATAAGAATAAAACGCGCCGGCCTTTTCAACCAGTCCGTATTTCACGCCCATGTCCAGAATTTCCGAAACGCGAGAAATCCCCTCTCCATACATGATTTTGAAATCCACGACTCGGAATGGCGGCGCGACTTTGTTCTTTACCACTTTCACGCGCGTTTCGTTTCCGATAACATTTTCTTTGTCTTTGATGGCGCCGGTGCGGCGAATATCAAGGCGAACCGACGCGTAGAACTTCAGCGCGTTTCCGCCGCTCGTCGTTTCGGGGTTTCCGAACATCACGCCGATTTTCATGCGGATTTGATTTATGAAAATCAAAAGCGAATTGCTGCGCGAAACGCTACCGGCCAATTTTTTCAAGGCCTGCGACATCAGGCGGGCCGTCGTCCCCATGAACGTGTCGCCGATGTTGCCATTGATTTCCGCCTGAGGGATAAGCGCCGCAACCGAATCGACAACCACGACATCGACGGCGCCGGATTGAATCAAAGTGTTTGCAATTTCCAAAGCCTGCTCGCCTGAATCTGGCTGCGAGATTATCATGTTTTTCACATCGCAGCCGAGTTTTTTCGCGTATCCCGTATCCAGCGCATTTTCCGCGTCGATATAGGCGACCACTCCGCCTTTTTTCTGCGCCTCGGCGCAGGCATGCAACGCCAATGTAGTTTTTCCGGACGATTCCGGCCCATAGATTTCAACAATGCGCCCCTTTGGATATCCGCCGATTCCAAGCGCTATGTCAAGCCCGAGAGATCCGGTTGAAATCGCCTCTATGTCTTTCACCGAATCGTCGCCGAACTGCATTATGGCTTCTTTTCCGAATTGTTTTTGGATTTGCGCCAACGCACTTTCAAGCGCGGGATTCTTTGCTAGAATGGATTCCGGAACCGTTGTTTTTTTTACCATTATACTTACCTTTCGTTCTGTATTACATCTTCCAATAAACCAGCAATCTCATAACCCCTCATTACGAAACTGTCCGGCTTGTCCGGTCCTTTTACTATCGGATAGAATTTCGATTTTCGCAATCTATTCCGTGCCGGATACACCGCCCCCGTTAACAAAGCATTTATTTCTTCTTCAGATAAAGAGCCATCGGACATAAATTTTCCCCTTTGCGCAATTATTCAAATTTTACGCCTGTAAAGCAAGAAAAATGTTGTCAGAATTCCCAATATTCCGGTCGCCACCCATACGGCTTTGGTCGCGCCGAAAATTACTATGAATGCCGCGCCGACCAAAGGCGTTATGAATTTCGGCAGATTGACGGATGTGTTGAATATTCCGTAAAAACGCGATTGCTCCTCTTTTTTCGCGACATCGAAAAATACCAAATCATGCAGAGTTTCCTGTACCGCGCCCGAAACCTGCCATAACACAAATAACGCCAGCATAGTGTATCCGGTTGTGAAAATTTGCATGAATGATATGGCGGCGAATGACAAGAATCCGAATGTCAATCCGATTGTTGTTGCTTTGGGTCCGTATCTGCGCGCAAGACTTCCAACCGGTTCGGACAACAGAACATACGGCAGAATTCCGAGCGTCAAAACAATTCCAAGAACATCTTTGGAAAAACCGCTTTCAATCACGATGATAGGCATATACAAAAGACGCAGTGCTTTCATCGCGTAATATCCAAAGTTCACCAAATAGGCCCGCCTGAATTCCTGTCGCAGAAAATACATCCGAATGCCGCGCCACACGGATTTCAAAGTCCGACGCGGCGACAATTTCGTAATTTTCTTGTCCTCTTGAACGACATTGTAATGCTTGAACAAAAGCCATCCGAACAGATACATAACCGAAGAGGCGCCGAATGCCGCGCGGTTTCCAAATACACCCGCGATTTGCATCGCAATTATCGGCGCAAACAGCGCGCCGACGTTCAGCCAGAAGTGATACCGGCCATTCATTTTTGCGATTCCTCCGCGTCCGGCGAAATCCGCCATGAACAGCGGAATCAATGTCCCGATGAACACCAGCGGTATCTCGGTGAAAAAATCCAATGCGACGAACGTCGCCGGTTTTATCGAAAAGCTTAACATCGCATAACAGAAAATGACCGTCAGAATACTTGCGTAAAAAAGTTTCGCCTTGGAAAAAAACCTCATCGCTTCGCCGAAAAAAATCTGAACCAACAGACCGAACGCGAAATATGCGGAGCTGTAAATTCCAACCGCCGCGGAATTTTTCCAAATATCTAGAAGTATCAGAGAATAGACGGAATCGATTATCCCGCCGCCGAATCCCGTGAATAGCCCGAGATTAGCGAATGAAAATCCGTTCACGCTGGACTTAAACGAAATATATTTATCCGTTTTCATAAGGGAAATTATACCATAAAACGGGCGGGCGCAGAACATACAAATATATTTATAATCCGGCACGTATTCACTTATCGCAGCCAGAATTTTCCTTTATGAATAATTTATCAAATATGGTACAATCAGCATGTATCCGCAATGGATGCCGAAGCATTGAAAACTTCGCTATACGGGGTGCCGGATATGCACCGAAAATATATCCCTGTTCACGCGGGGAGCCGCTGGTTATAAAAGAGGGCTTTGCCCAAAGGCCAGCGGGATCAATCTGTATAGTGATTTTTCAATCTCCCCGCACCATTTTCGCGGAACAGTAAGGATGGTATTTTGTCATGCGAAAATGGCCTTTTGTATTATTTCTGATGCTTCTATCCGCCAAAGTATCTGCGGTCGAATGGGATGCCCAAGACGGATGTCCGTTAGGAGAATGGAAAGGCTCGCTTGGCATGTCTGAATGCAAAAGATGTGGGCGTAACGGCATAGGAATTCTCGCCAAGAAAAGAGAAGATGAAAATTCCCTTCAATTTAGATGCGTTAATGATTGCAGCGCACTTAAAGGCGGCACGAACGATACATCTGGAGTCTGCAGATGCCCAGCGAACGAATACGCTTACTTCTCGGATTTTTCATCAATGGGAGTTTTTTGCAGCCGGACGGCTAACCCCGACGACTCCGAATGGGCTAAAAAAGGAAAATCAGAATGCGACGCCAAAGATGGCGAATACTTTTCTCATTTATGGAATAAATGCTGTCCAAAGGATGCCATAGGTGTAATAAACACTATATGTATATGCGACAAAAATAAAAAAGAAGAAAATTTCAAATGTGTTGATGACGCCGAAGCAATCGCCGCTGAAAAAGCGGCGGCAACGGAAGAAACCAAAAGATTAAATGTTTCCCATGCACCCCCGATTGAATCAATACCAGAATCTGCGCCGCCAGAAACATCGTCTGTTTCCAACGGCTCACTTGACACCAAAACAGAAGATACCAAAGCGACCAGGGCGCCGCCCGACACGAAAGAGATAAGCCGATGTTCCGGAACAAAAGACATTATGAGGTCTAGCGGCACGCAGGCGGCTACAAGAGAATATGCGCTTGCTCAATGCGAAAAAGAGGGCTTTGAAGACGTAATATTCAGCGGATGCAAACCCAAGAACAACTTCGCATTCATAGCAAACTACAGATGCTTTTGCAAAAAAGATCCAAAACCAGAACAGCCACCGTATCCGAGATCATGTCCGGAAGCGCGAGCGACCAAAGAAACCGAAAAATTAAACGTTTCTCCCGCAACCCCGAGTAAATCAATACCAGAATCTGCGTCGCCAGAAACATCGTCTGTTTCCAACGGCTCACTTGACGCCAAAACAGAAGATACCCAGACAGAACAAACACCGAAGCAATCAATGGATATATCGACTGCAATAGAACAAGAAAAAACCGATACAAAACAGACAGAAGAAAAACCAGAACAACCGACAACCGAATCAAATATCGCAGATAAAAACTCTGACAGTAATAAAATCGAAACGGAACAAGAACGCGAAGTCATGCGCGAGTTTGAGGAGTTAACCCGCCAATTCAATGAAAAAATCCGAGAACTTAATAAATCGAATAGGGAAAAATAACGCGCCGAGTTATCCCTTTATAAATTCCATCTTGCCGATTTGGCCGAAAATCCACATCAGATCGCGGGCCTCTTCCGGAATGGCGCCTGTTGATACCATCTCTTTCGCCCTGTCAATCGCAAACTTGAACAATGCGCGATGTTCGCGGTAGTCGACGAAATGATAATTCAGCCATCCGGATTGCCTCGTTCCGAGAATTTCGCCCGTGCCGCGCATCATCAAATCCTGTTCCGCAATTTGAAACCCGTCGTCCGTATCGCATAAAACCTGCAATCTTTTTTGTCCGTTTTCCGACAAACCGAATCCGTGCAATAAAATGCAATACGATTGCCCGCCCCCGCGTCCGACGCGACCACGGATTTGATGCAGGGCGGACAAACCGAACCTTTCGGCATTTTCAATTACTATAATCGTCGCGTCCGGAACATCAATTCCGACCTCGATTACAGAGGTCGCGACCAAAATCTCTAAATCTCCTTTCGCAAATTCATTCATAACTTTATCGCGCGACGATTTATCCATCTGTCCGTGAACAAGCCCCGTTTTAAGATGCGACTTTAATTCATCGAATCTTTTTTGAACGTTCATCATGTCCGAGGTCTCGGATTCCTCGACCAGGGGGCAGACCCAAAAAACTTTTGTCGGCATTTGCGATTTTATGCGCTCTATCAGAGCGGCGACGCGATTTATCGGCAGTTTGGTCGTAATTATCGGCAACCGCCCTGCGGGCTTTTCGTCTATAATAGAAACATCCATGTCGCCGTAAATCGTCATGGACAAGGTGCGCGGAATAGGCGTCGCCGATAATGCCAGAATGTCCACGAATTCGCCCTTTGCCGCAATCGCGGTTCTCTGCGCCACGCCGAATCTGTGCTGTTCATCAATGACGGCCAGGCCGAGATTTTTATATTCGACATCATCCGAAAACAGCGCGTGCGTTCCAATCGCGATTTTTGTCCGACCAGATTTTAACGACACCAGTTTTTCGCGCCGCGCGACCCCTTTGTCGCGGCCCGTCAGAATATCGCATATAACTCCGATTTTATCGCACAGCGGCTTTATCTTGTCAAAATGCTGTTTTGCGAGCGTATCCGTCGGCGCAAGCAAAACGCATTGATTTCCAAAATCAGCCGCTTCGAGTATCGCGAACAATGCAACAATTGTTTTTCCGCTGCCAACATCGCCCTGAACCAATCTCATCATCGGGCGTGGCTTTTGCATATCCGCGTGTATTTCATCCAAAGCCCGCAATTGGGCGCCGGTCAAATCATAAGAAATCAGCGGCTTCAATTTCGCGGAATAATTCGACAGCTTGTTTTTCCGACCCCTTTGCCTCTCGATTTCCGACCTCTTATTGCGCGACAATGCAATAGCCAGCTGTCCGGCCAAAAGCTCGTCATAAGCCAATCTCTGAATCGTATCGCTTGTCGGAGACAGGTCGTCGTCGCTGTTCGGATAATGCGCCCTTTTCAGCAATTCGATTATTTTAAGTTTGCCCGCCGCCATCTGCTCTTTATTAAAAATGCCGTCCCTGACAGACGCCATGACGCGCTGCGTCAACCCGTTCGATAACGGATACACCGCCTGAAATTCCGGTATTTTTCCAGCAGTTTCAATCGGCTCGATAAAATCCGGATGATTTATGACGAAACGGTTGCCCGAAGCTTCGAGTTTTCCGGACACCATCCTCCTTGACCCGACCGGAAGTTTTTCCAGCCAGTAATCTAAAAAACTTGTCCCAAAAAACTGCAAGACAACCTGCCCGCCCAGCTTGTCATATCCGAAAACCTGCGTCGGGGTTTTCCGTTTGGAAAATTTTGAGGCAACAGATTTTTTAATCGTTCGAATTTCCAGAGGAATCGTGACGATTTCGCCAACCTGCGCGTCAAGAACGCTTTCAATCGGCGGCCTGCTTTTGACGGCGCGCGGAATATGCAAAAGAAAATCAATAACCCTGCGTCCTCCCAAAAGCTCGTCAAAACGGGCGGCCAGAACCGGACCCACGCCTTTTATGAATTGCAAATCGGTCGATAAAAAATCAAATAACTCTTTCCTCATACTAACTATCAATTATTAATCTTTCTTTAACCCCTAACTCTGAACTCTCAAGCCCTATTCCCGCCTGCGCGGGAATGACAAAAAACTCTGAACTCTTAATTTTTTTGTTTCATTTTCCCAGGCATAATTGTCCGAACAGAGAATCATAAATCTCTTCTGTTCCTATTATTCCAAGGGCCCGACCGATTTCATTCGCCGCGTTCATGATATGTTCGGATTCTAAATCAACAGTCGCGCCCGAAACTTTTTCCAATTCCAAAAAAGCATTTCTCAAATGCGTTTTTGTTCTGTCATTTACCGCCAAATCATTTTCCGCGCCGTCCAGCTTTGAATGAATTTTTCGCCCGATTAAATCCATCAGCTCCGGCACGCCGTCGCCTGTTTTGGCGGAGACATAAATCGCGCCGGATTTCCGAACTGTAATCAAATCGGATTTGTTGACGACGACTATGCCGTCTTTTTTCTCATCCGTATTTTTATCGTAAACCCATAAAATCAAATCGGCGTCTTTCAGCCGCGCGTTCGTCATGTTGATTCCGATTTTTTCGATTTCATCATTTGCCTCGCGCAGGCCCGCCGTATCGGACAGGCGCACGAGATAACCGTCGATGTCCAATTCCGCGGAAATCACGTCGCGCGTTGTGCCGGCAATATCGGAAACAATCGCCCTGCTTTCGCCAATCAGACGATTAAACAGCGAGGATTTTCCGACATTCGTTTCGCCGGCCAAAACAATATCGAATCCCGCCTCTATTATTTTGGCGCGCGAGTTTAGGGCTTTTTTTATTCCATCCGCAAGCTCGGCCGTTTTTTCCGCAATTTTTTCATTCACATCTTTCGGCAAATCATCCGGACCATAATCAAGCCGCGCCGCCGATAATGCGGCAAGTTCAATCATGGCGTCGCGCCAGCGCGTATAAACTTCGCTGTCTGCGCCCGCGAGACCTTTCAGAGCCCGACGGCGTTGCGATTCAGTTTTCGCATCAACCAGCGCGCGCATTGAATCAACCTCAACCAAGTCCATTTTGCCATTATCAAACGCGCGGCGCGAAAACTCTCCGCGTTCGGCCATGCGAAACCCAAACGATTTTAATTTATCAAAAATCGAGTTGATAACCGCAATTCCGCCATGGCAATGCAATTCGACTACATCTTCGCCAGTAAACGAATTGGGGGCCGGAAAATAAATCGCAATCAGGTTATCAAGGCCGTAAAAATCCACAAGATTCGCAAATCTCGGCCCAATGTTTCCGGGCAAAAAATCCAAATTCCGGCCGCTGACTCGAATCACGGCAACCCCCGCCTTTCCTTGGCCGCTCGCAAGCGCGAAAATCGTATCGTCATTTGCCGGCATATTCCTTCAACGCCTTTGTAATCAAGGACTGGACTGTATCGTCCGGATTTTCTCTGGCCAATTTTTGCACAAGCTCGACGACATCGCCGCGGCGGTATCCCAATGTTTCAAGAGCGGCCAGAACATCGTCGTAAACATTGCCGTTCGCGCCCGCCGGAACGGACGCGCCGACCTTGCCTTTCAACTCGACAATTATCCTTTCGGCGACTTTCTTACCGACGCCAGGAATTGAAGTCAAAGTCTTCACGTCGCCGGATAAAATCGCGGTTTGCAACACATCGGCCCCGAACGCGCCGAGAATCGCCAGCGCGACCCTTGGCCCTATTCCGGATACCGAGGTCAGCTTTACGAACAAATCCTGCTGCGCCTGATCGTCGAATCCTATTAAATTTATAGCATCCTCGCGCACAATGGTCTCAATCCAAAATGCGGCCTCTCTTCCGACAGTCTGCGCCGTCAAAATATTGGACGGCAATAAAATCTTGAAACCGACGCCGCCCGCCATTAAGATTACAAAATTCGACCCTATGTATTCAATTGAGCCTTGCAATTTTCCAAACATGTGATAGCCTTTTCGATTGTTAATTATAAACTAAAAAACAAGGCAGAGCAAATGTCCGGACATTCCAAATGGAGCACTATAAAACATAAAAAGGGACTTGCCGACGCCGCGCGATCAAGCCAGTTCACAAAACTGGCGCGGGAAATAACGATGGCGGCGAAACTCGGCGATTCGAATCCGGAAAACAACGCGCGATTGCGCCTTGCAATACTGAACGCGCGGAAGGCATCCATGCCGAACGACAACATAAAGCGCGCGATAGATAAATCCCAAGGCAATAATTCTGAAAATTACGAATCCGCCCGATACGAGGGGTATGGGCCCGGCGCAACTCCGATTATAGTCGAGGCCATGACCGACAACCCGCGCCGCACCGCGCCGGAAATAAAAAACCTGTTCGCCAAAGGCGGCGGAAACCTTGGAGAAATGGGGTCTGTTGTTTTTATGTTTCATCAATTGGGCGCGATTTATTATCCGTTGTCAGCAGCCAAGAATCCAGATGAAATGATGGAAATTATAATGAACGCGGAGGCGGACGATTTGGAAACGACGGATGACGGATATATTGTTTATGCCAAGCCCGAAACATTCGTCGTCGTTCAAAAAGCATTGGCCGACAAATTGGGCGAACCCGAAGAGGCGGCGATAGAATGGCTGCCGAATAATCCGATAGAATTGGACGACGAGAAAGCCGCGCAATTGGAAAATCTTGTGAACGCGCTGGACGAAAACGACGACGTGCAAAAAGTGTTCACAGGAGCGGCATGATTTTTTGTCATTCCCGCGTAGGCGGGAATAGCAGTGCCTAATTGATTTATAATTAATAATTTAAGAACTCATAACTCTGAACTCTCAAGCCCTATTCCCGCCTACGCGGGAATGACAAACAACTTTGTTGTTTGTCAAAAAAAAAACGTTACCCAGTTTTGTTCTATACACTTTTTTTACAAAAAACGTCAGTTGTTTGTTAAAAAAAACCGCTACTAAGTTTTGTTCCACGCACTTTTTTACAAAACCCGCCAGGGTTTTGTCATTCCCGCGTAGGCGGGAATAGGGTCTATTTTATTGAAACATGGAAACTGACAAGAGAGTTCAGAATTCAGAGTTATGAGTTTTTTTGTCATTCCCGCGTAGACGGGAATAGCAGTGCTTAATTAGATTGATAATTAACAATTTTTTTTAACTCTGAACTCTCAAGCCCTATTCCCTCCTTCGCGGGAATGACAGAAACTGTTATGGAAGAGAGAGCACCGCGGCGCGGGAGCACGAGTTGTTCGAGGCGCCCTGGACGCAGTACGCGCAATTGTACGCACAG
>JAITLD010000087.1 GCA_031278055.1 Rickettsiales bacterium
CTCTAAATCTTGAAATAATTTTTTTGCAAGCCATTTGGGCTGGGTCAGCGGGTTTCCTTTGCCGTCTAGCAGCAATATATACATAGCACCCCCGACAGAATGCGGCGTCGGGCGAAGATATTTTGACAAAAAACGGTCGTTTGTAATCTTGTCCGCAAATTTTCGTGTCATGGCGGTATTCGTTGCGTCAATCGCGAATATGTCCAGGCGCCCGTTTCCATCGCTGAACCGTAATCTGAATTTTTTGTCCTGCGACAGGGAAAACTCAAACTCCTTTCCGAACGGGTTTGCAAAGACGTCGCCGGACGGATCTTTCGCCTTATTCAGTATGAATTTTTCTATCTGGATTTTTATCGGGCGCCAGGCGTCGGTTACGCGGAGTCGGACCCCCAGTTCGCGCCCAAGTCTGTTCATGACGCACGCGGCGGAATATGTCTGTGGATTGACGGAAAATGTTTTGTTATAAATGCCGAAATCACGGTAATCTTTTCCGTATGCGGGGTCATATTCAAAACGGTCCAGACCGGACAGCGGAATCAAAACTTCGTATTCCGGTCCGACAAAACGCCGCATCGGATCAATGCCGTGTTTCAACTGTTCTTTATAAATATCAATGGCTTTATCCATTAAAATCCCTCTTAATTATTGGAAAGATTATAGTTCATATTTTATATTTTCAATATTTTTATAATTGCATTTCACGCCGGATTTTATTATCCTTTGCAGGATGTCGGAACAGCCTGTAATTTTTAATGACACGCAATTGTCCGCGATGGACATGATAGAGCATGGCAATGACAATCTGTTGATACTTGGTTCCGCCGGCACCGGAAAATCGACATTTGTGAAACAGTTGAAAGCCTCGTCGCCGAAAAAAATCATTTGCGCATGCCCCACGGCTGTCTCGGCTTTGAACATTGGCGGCCAAACGATTCATTCCATGTTTCAAATTGCGCCGCGCGATTTCATTTTTCCAGAATTTCTGAAATTGAAGTCAAAACCGCGCAATGTTTTGAATGACGCCGATTTGCTGATAATAGACGAGATATCTATGGTATCGCCGGACCTTTTGGACGCAATGGATATATTGGCGCGCCAGGCTCGCAAAAACGGCACTCCTTTCGGCGGTCTGCAAATTTTGGCAATCGGTGATTTATTTCAACTGCCCCCCGTTATTTCCCGCATGGCCGAACCGTATTACGAACAAGAATATGGTTGCAAGCGTGCGTATTTTTTTGATTCTCATGTGTATAAGCGCGCAAATTTTCGGCGACTTTCATTCGATTTTGTCTATCGTCAAAACGATGAAGAACTTTTAAGTCATCTGAACGCAATGCGGCGCGGAAATTGCGCGAGTTCGCTCGATTATTTTAACTCCTTAAAAATCGATGACGAGGAAAAACTGAAAAATGCCGTCATAATCACGCCGTTCCGAAATATCGCGGAAAGTATAAACAAAAAAAGATTGGCTGAAATAAACGCGCCCGAAGTCGTGTATCATGGAAAAATCAACGGAAATTTCGAGGGACGCGATTTACCCGCGCCGGAAGAACTGGTGTTAAAAGTCGGAACCCTTGTAGTTTTCACGAAAAATGATTCAAAACATCGCTGGCATAACGGAAGCGTTGGTGTTATTAAAAGCCTTGGCAAATCCATAGGCGTCAAACTGTTGAATTCATCCGAGGTTGTAGAGGTCAAACCTGAAAAATGGGAAAAAATGGAATACAGACGCGACGAGGAAAATAAGCTGATTGAAAACGAGGTGGGATCATACACGCAGTTTCCTTTAATGCACGGGTATGCCATGACGATTCACAAGGCCCAGGGAAAAACTTTGGACGCCGTTGTAATCGACATGTCGCGCGGCGCGTTCACGCATGGGCAAACTTATGTGGCTTTGTCGCGAACGCGTAACTCGCGGGATATACATATTGCCTCGCCGCTTAACGAAAGAGACGTGATTTTCGACCAAAGAATCATTGATTTTATATCAAACGGCAACTAACGGGTTGCAGGCGGTAAATGATTTGATTTTTGCAATCGATAATTTATAATGACGAGCATGAAAAAATATTCGCAATTCGTTGTCTTTTTACCGTTAATTGTCGCCTGTTATTCGACATCCGCCTGGTCGGCATTTGTCGGTTCTGCAAAATCGTATTATTTGATCGATTATCAATCGGGACAGAGTATCGTCGCAAAATCCGAAGACGATCTGATGGCCCCGTCATCCATGCTTAAATTGATGACCGCGGAATTGGCTTTCGGGGCGTTGAAATCCGAAACTCTTTCAATGGGCATGAAACTGACCGCGTCGCGAAATGCCGATTACAAAAATTCTGTTCTCGCCGGCGCGACAAAAGTGTGTCTATCGGAGGGACAGACCATCACCGTAGAAGACGCTCTCGGCGGAATGATCGTATCCAGCGGCGCCGACGCTGCGATAATCCTGGCTGAAAAATTGGCGGGGAGCGAAGCGGCATTCGCGCAAATGATGACCCGCCGCGCGCGCGAAATAGGGATGGAGTACACGACATTCGGAAATGCCAGCGGTCTGCCTGATACCGATAATTTATCGACTTCGAAAGAACTGGCGATTCTGGCGGAACATATAATTCGGAATTATCCGGAATATATGTATCTATTCAAAATCCGACGATTTGAATTTGTTAATCCGTTAAGCGATTTTTGCCGCAGTTGGGCGAAATCCCATGCGATCAATTATAATAAACTTTTGTTTATCATGGGTGGCGCCGAAGGAATGAAAACGGGGCATACGTCGAAGGGCGGGTATGGGGTGGTGGCCGCCGCCAATCGAAAAGGACGCCGGTTAATCGGGGTTATAAACGGATTGTCTGCCAAAAATCACGATGCTTTGGCTCAGGAAGCGAAACGTCTGTTAGAATACGGATATGAAACGACATTCAACAAAGAGATAAAATCAGAACTTGCCATTCCGGTATGGTATGGCGAAAAATCGACGGTTAATTCGGCTCCGTCGCGTCCTTTTATCCTGACATTCGACAATGGGGCGAAACTTGACGGATTGCGCGTTGTCGCGATTGTCCCCGAGAAACTTCCCGCCCCTGTGGAAAAAGGAGACGAAGTCGGAAAGATAGTGGCAAGATTGAATGGCAAGGAAATCAAATCAGAAAAAATTTACGCAACGGAAAGCGTTCCGAGAATTAGATTCTTTGGTCGCATGTTCAGAAATGTAAAGTATCTTTTAACAGGAAAATAAGGCGACTATTAGAGTGATAGCGATTGTTAATTTTTTATCCTCCTAACGCTAAAAAAAATGGCTATAAAAAAGAAAGAATCTTCGTTTGATTTTCCAAAATCGATCGATAACCGTGATTTAATCGGGCATTCGGCGACTGCTTCCGCGTTTTTGGACGCGTGGAAAAAGCGGGATGAATATCCGATACATCCCGTTTGGCTTTTGACCGGACCGCGCGGAATCGGAAAGGCGACATTGGCGTATAATTTGACGCGTCGGATATTTTCCGATTTGACGGGACGCGAAATCGATGAAATTGCCGAACAAATGTCAGCCGGCGGAATAGGGGATTTGTTTATCATCGATTTGGATCACAATATAACACGCGACAGCAAACCGCTGAAATCAATCACTATCGAAACCATCCGCGGTATGATTGAAAAAATGCGGATGTCAAGCATGGCGGAATCATGGCGCGTGGCTATCGTGGATTCATTGGATGAATTGTCGCGAGATACCCCGAATACGTTATTAAAGACGTTGGAAGAGCCGCCAAAAAAAACAATCTTCTTTCTGATCGCCCATTCGCTCGATCGCGTCCTGCCGACAATACGCAGCCGCGCGCGCGTCGAAAAACTGCGGCCGCTGTCATCGATGGAGCTCCGCGAGATTGCCAATAGATTATTGCCGGGAAAAGAAATAGATGACGATCTGATTAAAATCAGCGGCGGTAGTTTCGGCCGAATTGCGAATATGGTCGCCTCGGGCGCGGACGGCTTCTTCAATGAAACTATTCGAATTCTGAGTGATGTTATGGCAAATTCATCGGATTATTTGCTTTTGGCGAAGAAAATCGCCGCCGCGCCGGAAAACATTTCTATTCTTGCGGATGTCGCGGCGCATTTCGGATTGGCTGAACTTTATCCGTCGGTCGTGCGCGATATCGCGCGAATGAACGATGTCCATCTCGATCCGGAGACGAGCGCGTATAAAATCATCGTTGGAATAAAAAAATGCTTATAGATACTCACACTCATGTCCCGAATCTCGACGGAGTTGATAAAATTATCCTTTCATCCGCAGATCCGAAAAATATCGATACTGTATTCGAGGTCGCGCGGGGTAATCCGTATATTTTCTGCACGATTGGGATTCATCCGGAATACCACGATGCGGTTCCGAATTACGAACGCCTGTTGTCAAATCCAAAGGTTGTCGGAATCGGCGAAATCGGGCTGGATTACCACTATGGCGACGAAAACAAAAAAATGCAGACGGATTTATTTTCAAAGCAATTGGAAATCGCCCGCCGCGCCGGTTTGCCGGTTGCGGTTCATTCGCGCGACGCCGAAAACGACACGATAAAAATTCTTCATGGCGTCCGCGGCGTCATGCACTGCTTTACGTCAAGTTATGATTTCGCGCGGATTATGCTCGATCGCGGATTCTTCATTTCGGCCAGCGGAATAATAACTTTCAAAAATTCCGCGGATTTGCGCGATACTTTCGGAAAAATCCCGCTGGATAGAATCGTTGCCGAAACCGATTCGCCATGGTGTGCGCCGGTTCCTTATCGCGGGCGGGAATGCGCGCCGTCGATGATAATCGAAACGGTCAAATGTTTGGCTGAAATAAAACAAATCCCCCCGGTTGAAATGGAGCGGATACTGTGGGATAATTCGCATGCTCTCTACGGAAAATTATGCCAAGACAATTGATAAAATCAGGACAGGTCGCATTGAATCGCCGCGCGCGGTTTGATTACTCGATTGAGGATAGAATCGAAGCCGGCCTGTCGCTGACCGGCGCCGAAGTGAAATCAATTCGCTATGGCATGGTGTCCTTGGCCGATTCGTTCGTACATGCGAGGGGCGATAATTTGGTTGTGAAAAATATGGCGATCCAGCCATTGCCGACGGCAAATAAGGCGGTCAGGTTTGACGAAAGACGGGACAAGCAATTGTTATTGCATAAAAGCCAAATCAGGCGCCTGCGCGGAAAATTGATTGAAAAGGGCGCGACGATAGTTCCTTTGAGATTGTATTTCAACAATCGGGGGATTGTAAAGGTTCTGCTAGGCGTCGGATTTGGAAAATCCCAAATTGACAAACGCGAAACGATTAAAAAGCGCGAATGGCTACGCGACAAGGCGCGCGCACTGTCCGGCGGGAAAAGATAAAAATCGAAATCGGCTCATGCGCGGCGCAAATGAAATAAAAAAGGCTTTCGCTGGCGCCTTGACATTCAGAATTTTGAGGTTATTATTTTTCCATTGAGGGAATGGCAAGTAAAAGGAATATCGAAATGCTGACTGATGGCGCGATTTTGCAAAACATGGCTACCCCCAACCCAAATAATCCGAATGGCAAACCTAACATAATAATTGATCCGTTTGATAAAAAATGCCTGGGTTCGAACAGCTATGATCTGCATCTTGTGGACAAGCTACTGGTGTATGGCGACGTTATTCCCAAGGGAATGAAGCCGGCTATAAAATATGAAGAAGGGCGGAAATATTCCATGCAGGATTGGTTTACGTCGGAAAAATTTTTCCTTGATTACAAGCGCCGTCCCGAAGAATATGATTTGAGCAATCCGAAATATCTTATAAATCCGTTTAATAAAAATAAAGAAATAATTGAATTGAATATTCCGGAAGACGGACTGATTATATCGCCCAACATCGGATATCTCAGCGCAACAATGGAATATACGGAGACATATAATCTTGTTCCGTGTATCGACGGGCGTTCCTCTGTTGGCAGAAATTTCATCATGATTCATAATACTGCGGGATTCGGTGATGTAGGATTTTGCGGGACCTGGACGCTGGAAATCAAGGTTTCACATCCGACACTCATCAAGTCCGGCATGCGCATAGGACAAATATACTACTATCCCGTCGAGGGAGAGATTTTGAATCCGTATAACAAAAAAGCGGATAGCCATTACAATGGACAAATTTCTCCCACTGGCGCGGCGGCGATTCAAATAGAATCCATCAAGAATCGCGGAAGGTAGCATTTATACCGATTTACGGACATGTCCGGCTGGAAGCACCGGTATAGACACACCAAACATTTTGCCGGTATCCGAAAACACCTGCGACCTGCGGGGGTGTTATGATAAAACATGCGTTAATAATAACTAAATCATTTGCCGTTTTTTTTTACAGCCATTTCCACGGCTGTAATATTTTCAGCAATCCCCACGCGGTGCGTTTGTCGGCAAACGCATGACCGCAATTTGGGCATACTACGAACGGCTTTATTATCATCTTTACTTTTTTGAATGCCATAAACCACAGAAGCAGGGCGGCGGCCCATGCGATTAAAACCAATCCCCACGCGACATATCCGAAATATCCGTTGATCGTATTCATTATGATCTGCACGGTGGATTTCGACGAATGTTCGATTTCCGCATAGATTTTATTCGATACGCTCCATGTCGACGGCCGCCACGGGGCGATGGATTTCACATTATATTTTTCAAGCAATACTTTCGACATTCCGCCGGTTGCCTTGTCCAATTGATTTCTAACAGCTTCGTCAACCATCGCCTCGACTTCTGTCTGGCCGACTTTCAATAATTCTTTTTCAACCTTATCAAGCTGTGCGTTGACGATGGTCGCGGTATCGTCTACTTTATTCACAATATTGTCGACCGCATTCACTTTCACGCCGAGCTTGCTGGCGAATCCCGTCAGTTTTTTCGCGTCGCCTGTCGTCTTTTGAACTGCGGAGACTGGCTTTGAGGCAACCTTGACTTTTTCAATCGCTTTGTTTATCGGTTTTTCCAGATTGATTGATTTTTTGATTCCGTCCATCAGGCGCGAATATTGGTCCGCAATTCCTTGCTGTAAATCGAAAAACATCGATACCACAATTGATTTTTTTATAGGTTCGGAATAGGTATTTTTAACATAGAGCGGAATATATGCGGACAAAGCGAACCAAAGTATGGTAAGAGACATGAAAACAATCTTTACCATCGCCACCCACGATTTTTTTCTTGCGACAAATTTTTCGCCGTTTCTTTCGATGAATTTTACTTCCTTTTTTGCCATTTTAAGAATCTCCTTTGTATCGCATTATAAAATCATTTTTAAGGTTTACAAAATTATTTTGCTCTATCGCGATCCGGATTTTTTTCATCAAGTTCTGATAAAAATACAAATTGTGTTCTGATAGCAGAATCGCCCCTAGAATTTCATTACAGTGGCATAGATGATGAATATACGCGCGCGACAGCTTGCAGGCCGCGCATTCGCATCCCGCGTCCAGCGGCCGCGGGTCATCCCTGAATTTCGCGTTTCTCAAATTCAGCGTTCCGTTTTGCGTAAAGGCCTGCGCCGTTCGCCCGGCGCGCGTCGGCATAACGCAATCGAACATATCGACGCCGCGTTCCACGGCGCCGAGAATATCGATGGGCGTTCCGACCCCCATTAAATAACGCGGCTTGTCCGCGGGCAGAAGCGGCGCGGTTTTCGCGATCATTTCGAACATGGTTTCTTGCGGCTCGCCCACCGCAAGTCCGCCGATCGCATATCCGTCAAAATCCATCGCAACCAAATCATTCGCGGATTTTGCGCGCAGATCGGCGAAATTCGCCCCCTGGACGATTCCAAAAATTCCATAACCGGCCCGATCTAGGAACGCGTCTTTCGATCGGCGCGCCCAACGAGAAACCATATCGACATTTTTTTCAACAGCTTCGCGCGATACGGGGATATGCAGGCATTCGTCCAGCGCCATCGTTATATCGGAATCCAGTTTATGCTGTATCATGACGGAATCCTCGGGCGTCATGAAATGCTTTATTCCGCCGTCTATGTGCGATGTGAATTCCACTCCGTCCGCATTTTTCTTGACCAGATTCGACAATGACATAATCTGAAATCCGCCGGAATCGGTCAGAATCGGGCCATTCCATCCGCCGAACTTGTGCAGACCGCCCATTCGTTCGATTAAATCCGCGCCAGGCCTCATCATCAGATGATAAGTATTTCCCAAAATCACTTCGGTTCCTGTGGCGGCGACTTGATCCATCGTCAGCGCCTTTACGGT
>JAITLD010000013.1 GCA_031278055.1 Rickettsiales bacterium
CCAGGAAAGTGAGTAATGATTGGGTTGTGAGTTACGGCGGTAAGAAGTATCAACTGAAAAGGCAAACCGAGGACTACTGTCCCGCGAAATCTACAGTGCAGGTTCGCGAGTATTTAGACGGCAAGATCAGCATATTTTACCGCAATGCCAAAATAGCCTATCTATCACTTTAACTTGTGTTTATCTTGTATCACTTTAACTGTGCTTTAACAGCCCCATTTCTGGGGAGTTTCTTTATTCAATTATTTATTTTGTGATGTTTCGTGGAAAAGAGCCTTTATAAAAAAGCAAATATTCAATCACCACTAATATTTGCAGAATTTGAAGTCATACTTTGGGCGATGATCGGTCGCGGGTGCGCTGGTTTTATGGACTTGTGACTATCGCAAAATTGCCATTGTATAGAATGGCTGGAAAATCTGGTATATTTGCACAAATAATTCCCATACCAGAGTCACTGCGTCGCGCAAGGCCCGCGGTGTGCGGGACATACACGAAAAAAGTCGCACGAAAATGCGACTTTTAATATTTCTGGTCGGGGCGAAAGGATTCGAACCTTCGACATCTTGCTCCCAAAGCAAGCACTCTACCAGGCTGAGCTACGCCCCGAAAATACTACCGGATTATAATCGAAAACTTTTCTTTTGCAAGACGTTTCGTTTTTATGTATAATGCCATTCAAGAGGGATTTTATCAAAATGAAAAAATATTTTTACTTTTTGCTTTTCGCGTTCTCCGTCTTTTCCGCGTGGGCAACTGATAAGTGTCCGGAACTGAAACAGGAAAATACGTTGGAAGAAATAATTGAAATCGGATTGTGCCGAAATCCGACGACAAAAATGGGATACCTTTCGCTCGAAACCTCGCGCCTGAGTAAAAATTCCGCTTATTCGAAATATCTCCCGTCTGTAAATGTCGGCGTAAATGCAAATACGACCAGTGCATCGGACTATGAAATTTGGGGTAAAAGCGCATCGATTTCCGCGTCGTATTTGATTTTTGATTTCGGCAAACGTTATTCGGAATTGGCGCGGCTCGCCTCAGTTTGGCAGGCAACTGGATTTGATTACGAGCAATCTGTTCAGAATTACGTCTACTCGATTATCGGGGCGTATTACGGCCTGCTGACCGCAGACGCCGAAATGAAGGCCAATACCGATGTTTTGCGCGTCGCGCAAGACGCCAAAACAACCGCGGATAAAAAATTCAAGGCAGGCGCCGTCGCCAGGGCGGATGTCCTGCGCGCCGAAACGACGCTGGCGTCGAAAAAAACAGATTTGGAACGTTCGCGCGGCAGTCGCGAAATCGCGGTCGCAAAATTGTTATCTCTGCTCTCTTTGCCCCAGGGAACGGAAATAAAAATAAAAGATATGCCGGCAAAATTCGGCGGTTCCGCGGAAATAAAAGATATTCGGGAATTAATTGAAACGGCGGAAAAAAATCGACCCGACCTATTGTCAGCCGCCGCGAACAGCAATGCGGCATGGCATGCGCGAAATATCGCATTCATGCAACATTTGCCGGCAATCAGTGCCAGCGGTTCGATTAATTATAATCTGAACACGAATGAAAAGGAGGACACGCGTTTCGGTATCAGTATTTCAATGCCGCTTTTTTCGGGCTTTTCGAATATTTACAACGACCGAATCGCGATTTTGAATTATGAACGGGCGCAGGAATCGGAACGCGCAAAACTTGACGCGGCGCGATTGGATGTCTGGACCGCTTTCCAGAATTACAAAACGGCACAAGAAGTTTTGGAATCGACAAACGCATTGCTGAAATCCGCGAAAGAATCTGAAAATGTCGTGGCCGGAATGTATAAAGTCGGACGCAGCACAATGCTGGACTGGCAATCGAGCCAGGCGGATCTGGCGTCCGCCCATCGGCAGAATGCAGCCGCGAAATACGATTTGTTCATAAAGCGCGCCGCGCTTGCGTTGTCGGTCGGGGATTTGAGCGACAAGTGAAAAAATTATAGCCGCGCGTCAGGTCGCTTGTTTCCAATTTCTTCTATGTTATAATTCGTCCATGAAATTTTTGGACAAAGCAAAGATTACAGTGCGCTCGGGAAGTGGCGGCAACGGCTCCGCAAGCTTCCGGCATGCTAAATATATTGAATACGGCGGACCGGACGGCGGCGACGGCGGACGCGGCGGAGATGTGATTTTCCGCGCGGTTCCGAATGTGAATACCCTTATCGATTTCCGTTTCAAGCAGCAGTTTGCGGCGGAAAACGGCGCGTCCGGAACAGGCGCGATGAAAACTGGAAAATCCGGCGCGGATTCCATCATAAATGTTCCGACAGGAACGGAAATATTATCAGAGAATGAGGAAATTCTTTATGCGGACCTGTCGCATGTCGGCGACGAATGGATGGCATGCCGCGGAGGAAACGGGGGATGGGGCAATCTGCATTTCAAATCATCAACCAATCGCGCCCCGACGCAACATAACGACGGATTGCCAGGCGAAGAGCGCGCGCTGGTTCTGCGAATGAAATTAATCGCGGATGCCGGACTTGTCGGATTCCCGAATGCGGGAAAAAGCTCGCTTTTATCTGCCTTGACCGCGGCGCGGCCGAAAATTGCGGATTATCCGTTCACAACTTTACATCCGGCGCTGGGGGTTATGTATTCCCGCAAAAAAGAATTCGTGCTGGTAGATTTGCCAGGATTAATAGAGGGCGCCGCAAACGGCGTAGGGCTTGGCGATAAATTTTTGGCCCATGCGGAGAGAACAAAGCTGATTTTGCATGTAATCGATGTCAGCGAGTCGGATATTGCATGCAGGTACGGAGCTATACGAAACGAGATGGATTTATACGGCGGCGGATTAACCAAAAAGCCGGAAATAATCGTCTTGAATAAAATCGATATGATTCCCGATGATGAATTATCTGAAAAGATAAAAGAATTGAAAAAGATTGCAAAGAAAATAAAGATTGTTCCAATCAGCGCGGCCGGACATTTGGGATTGGATATTCTAAAAACGGAAATTGAAACGGCGATAAATAATCATTCGTTCAAATAATTATTTCATCATCGGAATTATAATCTCGTCGTTATAGCGGCCTAAATATCGTTTTCCAGTTATGCAATAAAAGTTTTTCAATGATCCTTCGTAATTTTCAAATTCTACCCAATATCTTTCCTCAACTTCGGCTTTCGCGCCGCTGTATGCCGCTACTCCGCCGACTGCCGCGCCGGAACCCGCCCCGATAAGGGTTCCTTTTATTCGCGCCTTGTTTCCAAAGTCGATAACGTCGCCGTCTGAGGAATCAATTGTCAATGGCGTGAAATTATCCAAGGTAAACGATGGATTATCCGGATTTTTTCCATCATAGTATTCCTTATCCGAATTTTGCGTCCCATCCGCGTTGCGGCCGACAACCATGCTATCATTGAGCCCCTCTTTTGTATAGTTCGACTCCTTTGTTCCGAAAAATTTATCCTTGTAGTTTACTATCATCGCCAATCTGCGCGTTCCGCCGGTATTTGCCGCAGCTTTCAGCCACATATATTCCGGGGCACAATTCGCATTTGGGCCAACGGATTGAATCACATAATTGCCTCCCTCTTGCGAAAGGCATATAGCCCCGTCTGTCGCCTTCACAAGTTCTCCCCATTTTGCGGAATCTATTGAACTAACATCTGTGTCATTTACTTTTATTTTACTCAAACCATATTCGCTTTTGAGTTTTTTCCCCGGTTCCGCTTGACCATCCATTTCCAATATAGCGGTCTCGTTTTTAATTTTGTTATAGTATAAATCACCTTTATAACCAGGTCCTCCACCGGCGGGATAGGGGCTTCCGCCCGTAGTGACATAACCCCACAGGCATTTCGTTTTTTCTTTGGCCTCGCTGGTTCCAATTTCACAATCTTTGATAACCAATATACTATCGCTGCTGCCCATACCGGCGCCCATATTTCCCATCATCGCGCCCGCGCCCGCATTGACACCGGCAGCCATCAACGTGTCGCCTGCGACTTTGCCCATCTGCGTGCTGGCATAAGTCAGGCCGCCGGTGCCCGCTGCGACCGCCCCGCTCGTGGCAAGCCGTTTAGCCATTCCATCATCCTCTTTCGTCGCAAGAAAAAACGTCAGCAATCCGCCCGCGACGGCAGCGCCTGCGGTTTTCAGGCCTGCATTCTGTTTTTGCTCTTTATTCATAATCGCTTCGACTTCTTCGGGCGTAGGCTCTTTGTCCGCGGGAAAGATAACAGTTCCTGCGTCGGGTAGATATCCTACTTCCGGAAAATGACTGATGTTGCATTTTATGCTGCTACCCGCCGGGACGTAAGCCACAGCTAAAACTTTGTCATTCGCGCCGCCGGGATTTTGGCCATCCGGCGCATTCTTCATATGAACTTCGGCAACGCAGGTCGGTTTTGTCAAATCTGCGGAAACTCCGCCGGTGGGCACATCCCACAAAAATGACCCATTCATATAAATCATTTGGCATGCTTCGAGATCTGCAATGGTCGTCGAACTATTTCCCGCCCTGATTTCATTTTCTAGCTCTATATCCAATACTCTCACGGGCAATGCGATATTCGTCCCGCTAATCGCGTCCGCCGTCGCTTGCAACGACATCATTTGCGTTATTTCGCGACCATATTGCGCCGCATTTGTCGAACAAACAACAACAACCGACATGAAAAAAGGGATGACTTTTTTCATAACCTCTCCTGAAAACACATTTTATCATAAAATAAAACATTTGCAAAATACTAAAAAAGTATTAAAGTTACCTACTAATAAAGAAATGGAGTTTTTATCATGGCAGCGCCAAAAAAGAAAAAATCGTCGGCAAAAAG
>JAITLD010000031.1 GCA_031278055.1 Rickettsiales bacterium
AAGCCCTATTCCCGCCTACGCGGGAATGACAAACAACTCTGAACTCTCAATTGTTTCCATGTTTTATAATTTAATCGTCAATTGAACCTGTCAAGCATTTCCTTGATTTCATTGATGGTTTTTGTAATTTTTCCGCCCCGTTCCCCCGAATTTGCAAAGGAATGCGTGACACAGGATTCAAGATGACGTTTAAGTATATTACTTTCGACGGCTTTGAGCGCCGAACGCACGCCTCTCAATAATGCCAGGATTTCAGGGCAATAACGCTTGTCCATAATCATTCTTTTCACACCTTCCAATTGACCGCTCGCGCGATTCAAGCGCGCCATTTCCATTTCGTGGCTCGGATATTGACTGCAATTGCAATTTTGTTTTAATGGCATTTGGAAACCTCCGCCGTTTTGTCTGTCGCGTTGGAATTTATGAGATGTCCGGCGAGTGACGACACATACAGAATCGATGCTATCAATAGCATGACTATCTGCCATCTTCGCGCCTTTCGATTGCAATCGCATTTATTCCCGAGGAATAATATGATTGCGGATACCAGAATCATTACCCCTGATAATATCGATATTACGAACATGATACGGGGGCTCAAAAATAATCCCGCAAAAGATAAGGTCCCTCCAAATAGCGCGACGACAAGCGGAAATCCGCAGCAAAGAAAGTGGACCCCGACCATACAACAAGTCGCGAGGTTTACAAATTTTGTTTTCATATTTATTTCCTTTTGATATTTGGAAGAGGGGGACTCTTCCAAATTACTATTTACATTTGCCGCCGCAACCGCAATGGCTTTTCGTGGTACACTTGCAGTTTGTCCCGCATGCGCACTTTGCGCCGCATGCGCATTCTTTCTTGTCAGTCATTTTTTGCTCCTTTTGATTAATTATTAAATATATCCCTGGCGGATATAATTATAGTATATCCCCATGGGATATATATGTCAAGAGCTAAAATATGAGACACGGAAATTGAGAGTTCAGAGTTACGAGTTTTTTTTGTCAAAAAAAATGTTACCCAGTTTTGTTCCATACACTTTTTTACAAAACCCGTCAGGGTTTTGTCATTCCCGCGCAGGCGGGAATAGGGTCTATTTTATTGAAACATGGAAACTGACAAGAGAGTTCAGAGTTAGGGGTTGTAATTATCAATTATTAATCTTTCTTATTCCCGCCTACGCGGGAATGACAAAAAACTCTGAACTCTCAATTGTTCCCATAACATCGCGGACCGGCGCGAAAGTTTTGCGGTAATGCTCGTTAATTCCAAACTGCCGTATCGCCGCGATGTGCGCGGCCGTCGGGTATCCCGCATTTTTGTCCCATCCGTATTGCGGGAACTTTTCTGCCAATTCCGCCATTATTCTATCGCGCGCGACCTTCGCTATAATCGAAGCCGCCGCAATCGAAAAACTTTTCCCATCGCCTTTCACAACCGCGCGACCCGCGATTCCAACCGGAAGCTTGTTGCCGTCGACTAAAACAAAATCCGGTTTTTGCGACAAATTTCCAATCGCCCTCTTCATAGCCAAGAGCGAGGCATGTAAAATATTAATCTCGTCAATTTCCACGGGGTCGCACATTCCGATTGCCCAAATCGTATTTCCTACAATCCAGTCATACGCCGTTTCCCGCTGGATTTTCGTCATTCTTTTGCTGTCGGTAATTTTGACAACCCCATTCGAAATTCCAACCCTTGCGTCCTTCGCGATAATCACGGCGGCCGCGACAACCGGCCCGCAAAGAGGCCCCCGCCCCGCTTCGTCTGTTCCGGCAACAATCATTTCCGGATATTCATTCTCGATATCAAAACTAGGCTCCGATTTTTTGGAAAACGACAAATTAGAGATTTGATTGGCCATCGTTATTGCGGTTCGCATAATCATCCTCCGCCGAATATCGCGGCCAGCGTTTATTGGCCAAGTCGGCAAGGTTTGTCAGCGGTTGCCCAAGTCGAGCGCGATACAGCCACAGGTTCGACATAACCAGTTTTACATACTGCCGCGTTTCGGACGCAGGAAAGCTTTCGACGTACAAAAGAGGATCGTCCGTTTCAAACCGTTTTTCAAATCTGCGCAAACTGCCGTTGCCAGCATTATAAGACACCAACATTTTGATTATGTTGTTGTCCACATTTCGCAAAGCGAACAAATCCAACACATGCTGCTGACCCAGGAACATCGAATCCTCGGCCTTTGTCAAATCCAGATTGTTTATTTTCACGCCGCTTCTGACGGCGGTCAGTTTTGCCGTCTTGGGCATGAGTTGCAATAATCCGGTCGCGCCGGCATGCGACTTTGCGTTCGTTTTGAAACGCGATTCCTGCCGCGCAATCGCGAATAAAAGCGCGCGGTCTATATTCCATCCGCCGCGGGGCTCCCATTGCGGGAGAGGATACTGCGCCGATAAAATCACATGGCTGTCGATTTCCAAAATCCCGCGCTCTTTTATAACCGGCGCGACGGCCATGGCGGTGCGCGGCAACTCCTCGCTTGTTGCCAACGCGTGCACGGCATGCAATAATCCGTCATTCGCCTTATTCGTAATCAGATATTTCAATTGGACCTCGGCCAAATCTTTTCTGCCGATCTGAAGCAGAGCCAAAGCATTTCGCCCGTATTTTGTCTTCATCAATTCCGCTATATCCTCGCGCGACAAATTATCCTCATAAAATTCATAACGCGGTTCGCGGCCGAGCATTACGGCGGACATCGCGCCGTAAAAACTGGCCGGACGACTCGTCGCAAATTTCCAATGCTTGCGCGCCGCGCTGGAATCGCCGTCATCTTCGGCCGCGCGCCCCGCCCAAAAGGCGGCCTCGACCTTTCTATTGGTATTCAAATGTCCTAGCTCCAACATTTTTTCAAAATATTTCCGACTGTCTTTGAATTCCCGATTTTTATACGACAAAAGCCCCATAGTCCATAATCCGAATTCGCTGTCGCGTTCCGCCGAGACCATCCCCCATTTCGCGGCGGAATCAAACTCGCCCATGCTATAACTCGCGAATGCCAATCTGCCGGCAAGCCGTCCGTAATCCGTCCATGAAATATTTCTCTTAAAACTTTCCTTAACCAAAATTCCCGCCGCGGAATTTGTTTTCCTTTTGCGGATAAATCGCTGAAACTGTCCCAATTGATTTCCAGTCGAACCGTAATATTTTTTCGTTGTATAGGATTCGTTATACGCGCCGGCTTCGGCCTTTACATTCGCCAGGACGGGCAGGTTCGGCGACCGTGCCAAAACTTTCTTTTTCTTGGACAACTTAAACATGTTGTCCGCCCCCGGATGGCTGGCATATTTATTCAGCCATTCCGCGATTTCAACGCCGCGGGAATAATAGCCTTTGGACATGTACCTCTGATACAAAACCTCGCCAATCAGAATGCGGTCCTCGATCTTCGCTTCAAGTTTCTTTGCGGAATCAAATTTTCCCCTGCCCTGCAATTCGAAAATTTTCGAATATGTTTCGGCATCCGATTCCGACAAAATGGTCGGCAACGGTTCGGCCCATGCGGCGAAAACCGCAGACAAACAGCAAAGCATGAACAATACTTTTTTCATTTATTCCTATTTCCTCTTAAAATAATTTTCCATTCGCGAACTTTTTGGACGGAACAGATTCCTTTTCTCCGCCATCCTCTTCGGGCACCTCGGAAAGGATTTTCCTGAATTCCGAAACCTTGCTGAATTTGCGATAGACGCTCGCAAACCGGATGAAAGCAATCGGGTCCAAAACCAGCAGAGACTCCGATACCACATTTCCAATAACATCTGTCGGTATTATGTCGTCGGCAATCTGCGCCTCGAGCTGCCTGTGCAAGGACGTCGTGACCGTCTCAATCCGCTCGTCCGGAATATTTCGTTTTCGGCACGCGACCTGAATCGAGCGCTTGATTTTGTTTCGGTCAAACAGTTCTATCGTTCCGTCGTTTTTTCTCACGCGCAGGTCGCGCAACTGCACGCGTTCCACCGTCGTGAATTTCGCCCCGCATTTTTCGCAAACGCGGCGCCGCTTTATCGTGCCGTCACTCTCGTCGGGCCGCGAATCTTTCACCTGACTGTCCAAACTGTTACAATAGGGGCACCTCATACAGGCCAAGTTAGCAAATTAAGATAACCCCCGTCAATGGCAAAAAAGTATTTGTCAAAATATCCGATTTATGATAAAATTCAGATAATTAGGATTGGAGAATTTTCATGAATAAATTTTTTGCCATAACCTTCTTGTTATTTGCTTCGTCAGCGTTTGCCGAGGTGATGCCGGTTTATGAAGAAGAAATTATCGAAGAAGTCGAGGAAATAGTTGAACCGGAACAAAAGTCAGTTGCGCCCATTCAGGTGGTGGAACCGGCGACATCCACGATGCGCGCTGCCCAGAATCTCCGCACAGTCGGCCGACAGGCGGCAGGGAATACCCCCACATCGAGAGCGGTCGGCACACGTTCGGCCGCAACACAGACGGGTCGGGGTCAGAGCACAACGGGAACTTCAAATAGTTCGCGCCCCGTTTCATCCAGAACAGTGACGGTGGCTAATCGCGCAACTGTTCAATCACGTGCAACCAGCCGCAGCCGGACATTGGCCAATTCTATCGCTGACACTGCCGCACCCACGACGCGCGAGGCGGCGGGTTCGGAAAGAACTGTCCAGGCAAGGGCCGGGAATCTTTATAATTCGGCGCGCGTCGGGCTGGCCGGAACGGCGATTACCTCGGGACTTCGTGGCACCTCCACGGTTTCCGCCAGGGTCGGCACCAGTGGAACAACAACATCACTGTTTAATTCGACTACAACCGCGACCTCGGGCATAAGCGCGGAAGAACTGGCCGCGCAGACCGATTTCTGCAAGGCACAATATGTATCGTGTATGGATAATTTCTGCAATGTCTTGGATGACAACCAAGGCCGTTGCACCTGCAGTTCGAACATAACAAAATATGAAAAAACCGAGGCCGCGTTAAAACAGGCGACTATCGATTTGCAGGACGTCGCGACGAAAATCAAATATTTGGGCCTATCCAAGGACGAAGTGAAATCCTTGTTCACAATGACAGCTGCCGAAGAGGCGTTGCGCGGCACGTCGGATACTAGCGAATTGAAAAGTAATCTTGACGGCATACAGAAATTGCTTATAGATCCGTCGAGCGGGGCGATCACGTCCGGCAGCGTTCTGTCCCTTGATATGAACAGTTTCGATTTCAATAACGGATTCGACCTTAACAGCTTTATGAACAACGGAACCTCCATCGGCAATCAGCGCGGCGCGGCGCTGTTCGACACGGCCAAAGCGCGCTGCGCGAGCGTAATAACAGAATGTCGTAAACAGGGCGTCGATTCCAATATGTTGACCGCAAATTACGACTTGGAAATCGATAAGCAGTGCATCGCGTATGAACGGGCTTTGACTGATTCCAACGACCAGATGAAGACGACTATACGAAACGCGACGACTGTTTTGCAGCAGGCCCGTCTGATGGTCGCGCAAAACAAGAACAAATATGACATGAAAGGCTGCGTGAACGCGCTTGATGCCTGTATGGTCGATGATTTTGTGTGCGGCGATGATTATAAGAACTGTCTCGACATGACGGGGCAGTACATAGTCAGCGGGGAAATTGTAGTTGGAAGCGAGCCTAAGACAGACAATATAAAAAACAACTGGGCTTATGGATCGTCTAATGCGTTCTATGGCGCTTCCGATGACTCTCTGACCGAGATGATTGAAAGTCTGTTCAAGGATAATTCATCAGATAAAAATCTTGCCTCGTTTCTAAATGATAAAATTGGATACATTGAAAGTAACACTGACAGGATTGTTGGCAGGTGCTCCAACATACTCAACCAATGCCAGAATTACACATTTGAAGACGGCAAGTATAAAGAAGGCAATTTAGTAATAAAAGAATACCTGTTGCGCACGCTAACA
>JAITLD010000079.1 GCA_031278055.1 Rickettsiales bacterium
ACCTGATTTCTTTCATGGACGTCGGCACGAGATACGAGGCGGGACCGGAAATCCTGTCAAATGTTTCATTTAATATAAACAGCGGGCAGTTTTTCTTCCTGGCGGGAAAATCCGGCGCGGGAAAAACCACATTGCTGCGCCTGATTTATCATTTGCATAAAAAGACACGGGGCCAGATAAGATTATTCGGAAAAAATACCGCGGGTCTTTCGGCCGCCGAATTGGTCATGCTTCGTCGCAAAATGTCAATAGTTTTTCAAGAATATTCCCTGATTTCCCACCTGTCGATTTTCGACAACGTGGCATTGCCGCTTCGCGTTCGCGGAATTGCAGAGCCCGAGGTTTTATCAACTGTCATGAAAACCCTGCAATGGGTCGGGCTTGAACGATACGCCCAAACGCGGCCTCTGTCGCTGTCGGGCGGCCAACAGCAAAAGGTCGCGGTCGCGCGCGCCGTGATTACGCGTCCTAAAATACTTTTGGCGGACGAGCCGACCGGAAACCTTGACGATGACAGCGCGAAAAAACTGATGGATTTATTCATCCGGATGAAGGACGAATACGGCAGCGCGATTATCATCGCCACGCACAACAATCAATTGATGGACGCGTATAATTTCCATAAAATCAAAATCGAAAACGGCTCTGTCAGATTTGCGAATGGCGGCAATGAATCGGAAAATGATAATGGAAACTATTTCCGCGACCTGTCGCGCAGATTTTCAGACATAATAAGGGAGATATGAAATGAATAAAATACTGTCCTCTATCGGAATAATTTTTATATTGTGGATCGGACGGCCGCTGCTGTTGCCGATAATAATGGCCGTGTTCTTTTGGTATCTGGTGAATGCGATCGCCACGTATTATAAAAAAATCGTAAAGTCGGAACTTGCGGCCAAAATTCTGGCGGGCCTGACCCTGATCGGAGTCTTGTATCTTTTCGTATCGCAAATCCAGCCGATGTTTATAGAGCTGCATGAAAGAACACCGCAAATCACGGCGGGGCTCGAGCAAATCATGCGCGATTTATCAAAGATGACCGGATTTGATATCAAATTCTCGGATCTTCCGAGTTTTCAAGAAATTATCGCCAGTGTCGGAAGTTCCGTCGCCTCGGTCGGCGCGGCGTTCGGAATGATTTTGGTTTATATGATTTTTATATTCATAGAACAGGGAACTTTCTCGAAAAAGCTGCGCGCATTGTTTTCGGAGAAAAAACAATTCACAAAGGTTAGCTTCATTCTTCATTCGATAGACTCGCACATGGAAAAATATCTGTTTGTCAAAACCGGCATCAGTCTGGCGACCTCCGTCTGCATATACGCCGGCTTGGCGCTGTTGGGCGTGGACTTCGCGGGGTTGTGGGCGTTCTTCACGTTCCTTTTGAATTACATTCCGACTTTCGGTTCCATCGCCGCGACGATACTGCCGATGACTTATGTATTCGCGATGACTGGCGATGTCAGGGTGCCGATTATAATCGCGATAGAGTCGGCAATCGTGAATCTGATATTCGGAAACATACTCGATCCAAAATTAACGGGAAAGTCGCTGAATTTATCGGCGCTGGCGATATTGATAAACCTGGTATTCTGGGGAATGCTCTGGGGACCGGTCGGAATGTTTTTCAGCGTCCCGATTTTAGTTATGGTACTTATAGTCGCGGCGCAGTTCGATAAAACCCGCCCGTTAGCCATTCTGTTGTCTGCGGACGGCCAAATACCGGACAAGAACGGAGAATGAAAACAATTGAAAAT
Organism: Rickettsiales bacterium; assembly: GCA_031278055.1. GTDB lineage: Bacteria > Pseudomonadota > Alphaproteobacteria > Rs-D84 > Rs-D84 > JAISGC01. The sequence continues at coordinate 1,761 of JAITLD010000079.1, forward strand.
GAAGAATTTTATGAGCGTTCCCCGTCGGATAGCTCTGCGCGAATTCAATTATTAATAATTGATGATTAATTTATGAACTGTTAATTGCCATGCTGTTTGCTTCGTTCAAAATTTTATTGAATCCCTTGTTGTTGCCGGCAATGATTTTTTCCGGCGGCTTTGTCGCGTTCAAATTGGCGACACCAAAATGCGATCCTATTCCAAATAATGCGCACATGTTCGTATTAACCGGCGATGCGCGACGGATTCCATTCGCATTGGAACAACTTGAAAATCATCCGAAGCGAAGGCTTTATATAATAGGCGCCGGAACGCCGGCGCTGGATACAAAATTCGCGCAACGGATAGAGATAGAGAATCAATCGAAAACCACATCCGAAAACGCGGTCGCGATACGTCATATAGTTTTGGCAAAAATGCTGTCGGAAATCGTGGTTATAACGACGATGGATCATATAAACCGCAGTTTGTTTTTAATTAAAAAGAAAATGCCGCATGTAAAAATAAACGCGTGCGGCGTCCCGCTGACCAAAATGCCGGCGACAAAACGACTCGAGCGCTGGCTTGAAGAATACGTGAAATTCATCGGGACAATCATCGGCATTTCAAACAGAGCATGAAGATAAGAATTCAGAGTTTTTTTTCATTCCCGCGCAGGCGGGAATGACAAAACCCTGGCGATTTTGTAAAAAAAGTGTGTGGAACAAAACTTAGCGGCGTTTTTTTTGTCAAAAAACTCTGAACTCTTATGTTCATGCTCTGTTTGAAATTCCGATGATTGTCCCG
>JAITLD010000014.1 GCA_031278055.1 Rickettsiales bacterium
AGTTCAGAGTTATGAGTTAAATTATTAATTATCAATTATTAATAATTGATAATTAATTGTTTATTAGGTTATAGCTTTTTTGTCCAGGTATTATCTGGAAAATTATTGCGCAACATTTCCGCATAACCGGCCGCTTGTTCCGGCAGCCCTATTGCCTTATACGCCTCTGTCAGGCGAAACAGCGCCTCTGGCGTCATTTGTGTTTCGCGCATGTCTTTTATTATGGTTTGCAAATTCGTGATGGCGACCGGATAATTCTGTTTGACCAAATCGCGCCGCGCGGAATACATTATTTTTCCCGCAATATAATTTCTCAGAATGATAATTTTGTTTGCGGCGTTTTTCGCATATTCGGAATTCGGAAACCTTTGCGTTAATTGATTGAATGCCCCCAGCGCGTATGACGACATCCCGGGCTCGCGCCTGACGTCGCTGACTTGTCTGTAAAAGCACATTCCTTTCAGATATAAAACATAATCCACATTCTTGTGCCCCGGATGGAATCGCATGAATCGATCGATTGTCGTGAGCGCACCGGCAAAATTATTCGCCTGATATTGCGAATAGGCCGCCATTATCAGTGCCTCGGCCGCCCATGGACCGGTCGGAAAAGATGATTCTATTTCCAGAAAAAATCCGGCTGCCTCTTCGTAATTATTGCTGTCGATTTTCTCATACGCGGAATCATACATTTCAGGCAGCGTTTTTGCCATAGGTTCCGGTGTTCCGCCGCATGCGGTCAATAGAATGGCAATCAGCAAATATGGGGCGATTCTTTTCATCCCGCCAATTATAACTAAAATAAAAAACATTTCCACTTGTATTTTTTCGCAGGCGTGATAGAGTCCAGAGTTATGAGTTGTGAGTTCTAAACTCATAACTCTGAACTCAATAATGTCGTTGGCAAGAAAAATTTTCGGCGTCGGATTATGGACGGGTTTTTCCAGAATTCTCGGATTTTTGCGCGACATGCTGGTCGGGCGGTATCTCGGGGCCGGAAGATTGTCGGATATTTTTCTAACGTCATTCAAATTGCCGAACCTGTTTCGCGACCTTTTGGGCGAGGGCGCGTTGTCGTCGGTGTTCATTCCGTTATTTTCGCGCGGAAATAAAAATGAAAATTTTGCGTCGAACGCGTTTTCGTGGCTGATGTTGGCGCTTCTTGTTATCACGCTCGTGATGGAGATTTTTATGCCGTTTGTAATTCTCGGATTGGCACCGGGATTCGATGCCGAAAAGCTGCATGCGACCGTTGTTATAGCGCGGCTGATGTTCGGATATGTGATTCTCGTATGCGGGGTCGGTTTTTTGGCCGCAATTCTAAACGCCTTCTCTGATTTTGCGGTTGCGGCCGCCGTTCCAATTTTATTGAATGTGTTTTTAATTTTTGGTCTTCTCTTATTCGGCGCAAATTTGTATGTATTGGCCGGAACAGTGCTGTTCGCCGGAATCGTTCAGATTGCGATTTTGTTTAATCGGATTCGCGGTCGGGGTTTCGGTTTGCGACTTGTTCGGCCGCGGATGACGCCGATGATAAAAAGCATGATGCGTCGCCTGTCATGGGGTTTTGTCGGAAGCGGATTTTATCAATTGAATATTTTTGTCGGCGTGCTTCTGGCTTCGTTTCAATCCGGCGCGGTGTCGTATTTATATTATAGCGATCGCATGGTTCAGTTGCCTTTTGCAATCATCGGGCTTGCCGCCGGAACAGTAATTCTGACAAAAATTTCGGATGCGATTTCATCGAAAAAAACAGATGCCGTATATCGATATCAAAATGCGGCGGCGCGTCAGTCAATGATGTTGACATTTCCGTGCATGGCCGGACTGTTCGCGTTGTCCGATCCGATAATTCGTATCTTGTTCGAACATGGAGAATGGGCGCCCGCCGCCACATCCGCCGTTGCCGCTGCGATAATGATTCAGGTGTGGGTTCTGCCGTTCATGACGACCTCGCAAATTTATTTGAAAACATTGTATGCCTCGGGCGATGCAAAAACGCCGGTAAAAATCGGCGCGCTATCGTTGGCTTTTGGAGTTGCCGTGATGTTGGCCGCGTTTTTTTATGGATTTGAATATTTAAGCGTGCCGATAGGGACAGTCGTGTCCGGAATTTTCAGGAATATTTTATTAAAGAGGACATGCGTCAAATTGGGGCTGTTCAAAACGGATAAAAACACTCTCGTTGCGAATGGGGTATTTTTATTTTTGTCGGCGACGATGGGGCTTGGTTTGTGGTTTATTCGTCCGGTAATTACAGGGGTGTTCCCGCTGGCTGCTGTTCTGGCGGCTGCGGCAATAATATATTTGCCAATGGCGTTTTTTTGTGATAAAATCACCAAGAGATAGAAGGGATGCTTCATGAAGAAATTATTATTATTGCTCCCGCTTGTCGTTTCCGCGTGCGGTGGACTGAACGGTGTTGACGGCCTGTCGGAAGAATCGTTGAGTGGCGCGGTCGCGAATGATTATGCCGAATCCAAAATCAGCCAAGGTTTGATTTTACAATCCGGGGAAAGCGATTTGATTTATGCCGGTCCGAAATATCACATAGGGACTGCTTATAGAATCGAGGACATTCAATACACTCCGGCCGAGGATTACAACTATAACCAGACTGGAATGGCGGGCATAGTGCCGGTCGATCTTAACGGCATTCCGACGACCAATGGGGAAAAGTTTGATACCGACGCGATGATAGCCACCAGCAAAGTTCTGCCGCTACCGTCGATAGTCAGGGTTACGAATCTTGAAACCGGTGTGTCGGCTGCGCTACGCGTAAACAATCGCGGTCCGTTTTTGAATAGCCGCCTGATGGATGTATCGCCGGCGGCCGCGCGAAAACTCGGCATGACGGGACAGACCAAAGTTCAAGTTCAGATTATGGCAGAGGAATCGAAGAAAGTGAAAGATTTGACGAACGGGGTTGTTGCAATCGGACAGACCGGACAGGTTGTCGATTCGGCGTACTATGTTTCGTCCGGTCCTTATACGGTTCAGGTCGGCGCATACTATTCCAAAGAAAGCGCGGATGCGGTCGCACGTCGAATTTCGTCCATTGGAGCGGCGGCAATTGTCGAAGAATCCGGAATGTATAAGATACGGATAAAAAACTTGTCGGCAGAAGATGCAAGAAGCGTGATTCAGAGGTTGCGCAATGAAGAGAATATGGCGCCCGGCCCCGGACTTTTGAAAGACGGTCGATGGGTGAACACGGATTCGATATGAAGAACGCGCCCTTGGGCGCGTTCTTAATTTAGGTCCCCACTTTCATAACCGGCCGGAAACTTGTCGCTTTTGTAAATCGCGGGCATTGACAAACAAAATTTTCTTGCTATAATCGGCGTATGAAAAAAATAATTTTATTTGCGTTTTGCGTCTTTTTTGCAATTTCTGCCCGCGCGGCCGATTATTCTTTCGGCGCCGCGTCGAATCAAAAGCCGTGCGAGAAAACCGAACAGTCCCTTTTGTATGAAATATCTCTGATGGGGCAACAGCGGACGATAGAGGACCATGTCAAGACCGCGCGAATTTACGCGTCAATAGCCAGGCATGGATGTCCAAATAATTCTCCGACATACAAGCAGATGTCGACAGCTTCTCTTGAAACGGCGCGCGCACTGGTTGGGGTTGCGGATTATCGCGGACAGGATAAAATTCGTTACGACGATATGATAAACAAAGCCGCAGTCAGGAACTTCTAAATTCTTATGATTTCAAGACGGTGTGCGACACAGTGTTCTTATTATCGCTGTCGTCGTGACGATTTCTGCCAAATTATTGAGACATGACAATTGAGAGTTCAGAGCTACGAGTTAAGAGTTCAGAGTTATGAGTTCAGAAAGATTAATAATTGTTATTGTATCTCTTAATTCATTTTAAGCTTGATATCAAGACTTCAAGCCGGTTTTTGTTTTCTATGTCATCCAATGCTATCGCCAAAGTATGCGCGGCCTGCAAATCGGAAAGCGCCGCCTCCATTTGTCCTATTTTCACGCGCAACGCACCGCTCTTTTCAAAGAAACCCATCGCCTGCCTGCTCATATTTTCGCGCGTTTTTTCATCCGGCGTCTTTTGAATCCTTTCAGATATAATCGTCACAGCCGATGAATAATCCGCGATCGCGCTGTCATAGCCGCCCCTGTTGGTCCGCGCCTCGGCCCGACCGGTATAGTCGGTCCAATCCGGTTCCCCCATGTTCTTTGCTATCGCCATGGTGTAATCGTCGTCCGCCTCAGTCCAGTTTCGCAGCCACAGATTCACCTGCGCGCGTTTTGCGTAAATATCATGCGTCGAAATTTCACCGCCCTCCGGATCAGATTGCGCCAAGCTGGTCATGCTCATACGCGCGTTAATCGCCATATCCAAATCGCTTTTTGCCTCGCTCAATTTTTCAAGTTTTATATTCGCCAGCGCGCGATCGTAATATGCGGCGATGGATATCGGACTGATTCTGATAGCAGAGCTGAAGTCTGCAATGGCCGCCTCAAAGTTTCCGCCCGACATCAGGACTTCGCCCCTATAAATGTAATTCAGGGGTTCCCCCGGATTTCTTTCGACCGCAATCGTGAAATCATTCAACGCCCCGACAGCGTCGCCATTCAGCAATTTATTCTTGCCGGATTCCCTGTATTCGATCGACGAATCCGGTCCCGCTTGTAGCGGCTCTTCTTGCAATGTCGGCTCTACTTCCGGAACGGTTTCCTGTTCCGAGATTGTTGTCGGCGCGTCAGCTTCAATAACCTGAACGTTATCAGGCGCCTTTCTGCCAAACCATGACAGCATATAACATGTCGTTCCGACAAATATCGCGATCGCTATCCAATATAGATAAACCAATACGTGCGATTTTTTCTTTTTATTTTCCTTCGGGTTGTCCGCAACCTCGGAAACGGAAACATTCTTGGTGTTTATTTTTTTTGCTGGCATAGTTCTCTCCTCTATCCCCAATTATGTTTTCAATTATATCTTTTTTCCTCTATCAAAGTCAATGGAAAAAAATATTTTTGTCGGCGTTTTAACGCCAAGCCGCGCGGAAATAATCACGCGCTTTATTCCATTGCTCGTGGCAAAGGGTTTGATTTCGATTTTCCCGCATTTGCCATCGTGAAGCGCCGCAATTACCTTGTCCATTACGGCAGGGGCGACTATGCAGAAAAACATTCCGCGCGCGCGCAATCTTTTCACGCAAGATGCCGTCCATTCATAAATATTAACATTGTGATGTGCGCCGTCCTTGCGCGCTGTTCCCGAAAAATAGGGCGGATTCGTCACGACAAAATCAAACAAGCGGTTCGTTTTCCAATCGAATATGTCTGCATGCAACAATTCGATGTCGCGCCCGTTCAATAGCGTGTTGACAGATGTGTCCGACAGCATTTTCTTCGAAATGTCGATTCCGGTTATCAATAGCTTCGGATTTTTGTCGAGCAGGCATAATGCCACGCCGCCCGCGCCGACTCCGACATCTAGAACAGTTCCGGATTTTGCGTTGGCTGATTCGGCCAGAATTATCGCGTCGGCCGTCGTCTTGTATCCGCCGTTATCAATCATTTTCACGCGGCCGTTTTTGATTGCAAAAAACTCTTGTCTTTTTTGCATTTCTCTTATATTATATCGCGAATGGCAAGAAATCAAACATGAATAACGAAATAGTAGCGTCCGCGATCACCAGTTTCAACAACGCCGCCTTGGTAGAACCGAACTTTGTCTGGACCGCGGTCTTGATGTTGCCGGTTTTTATCGCGGTGTGGAAAATCGCGCCGGAACTTTTGGATTTCTTTTTTCCCGGGAAAAAAAGCCGCGATTATAATTTCGCTTTTCTGGCCGAGGCAATGTTGGTCGTGTGGTTGATATTCAATCATGGCAATTGGCAGTCGATTCGCGATGGCACAGGATTTCTGCCGTATCTGGTGTCGGCGGTTTTGTTTCTTCTTTGCCGTGATGTCATGGCGCGTCTTTGCGAAATGAATCCGAAAATGCCGGTATGGTGGCGCAAAATTGACAGACGCACGCGCAAATGGATAAAAATCGGCATACTTTTGTCGACTGTTGCGGTCGTCGCGGCGTCCGCGATTCAGGAATTTAATTTCATATCGTTGCAAATCAATGCGGTTATGTTCGGCATTGCCGCCGGATATTTTGGCCGTAAGTCGGCCGCGCCGGTAAATTATTTGATGATGGTCATGACAGTGCTGGCCGTCGGAATCGCCATGCAGCCCGAATATTTTCGATTCGGTCAATTGGGACGATTGTCGTTCGCGCACTTGGCCGCGCTTGCGTTTATAGTCATGCTCGGCGCGGTGATTTTCGTATTCAGAAACTTCAACCCATCCGGATTCATACGCGATAATCATTACAGATATGTAAAGTGGTTTATGCGCCTTGGCACTTTGCTGGCGCTCATATTATTCGTGATGACCGAGTCTGTCCCGGTGCTGTTGGGATTCTGCGCATCCGCGGCGGTGACATCGTGGTTTGCCGTCAAGCATTCGGACAGAAATACGGATGTATTCGTTCTGTCGGGAAATTTATGGGCGATGATGATGTTCGTTTTCGGAATGATGACTTTTATGCCGGTTATTTCCATAATCGGAATTTTATGTTGGAAAAACAATAACGGCAAATTGTTTTGGCAAAATCTTTTGAATGTTATGAAATGATATAATTATTGAGTGTCCGAATACGATAAATAAATTATAATCCGAAAACCATGATAGATAAAACAGCGACAATAGAAGACGGCGCGACGGTTGGGCGCGATGTGCAAATCGGCCCGTATTGCGTTGTCGGCAAGAATGTGAAATTGGGCGATCGCGTGGAACTTGTGTCCCATGTCGTCATAGGCGGAAAGACGGAAATCGGCGACGATACGATTGTCTACCCGTTCGCCGCGGTCGGAATTAAGGGGCAAGACTTAAAGTTCCAAGACGATTCGGAAATGACGGGTCTTTTCATTGGAAAAAGGTGCAAAATCCGCGAATACGCGACGATTCAGTCCGGCACGCCCGCAAGTAAGGGAACTAAAATCGGGGACGATTGCCAGATTATGGTAAACGCGCATGTCGCGCATGACTGCCAATTGGGAAACAACATAGTTCTGTCGAATTTGGTTCAATTGGCGGGGCATGTTGAGATTGAAGATTTTGCGATTATCAGCGCGATGTCCGCAGTGCACCAATTCTGCCACATCGGCGCGTATGCTTTTCTTGGCGCAATGTCCGGCACGCCGGTTGATATTCCGCCCTATGTGATTTACGAGGGAACTCCGGCGCGCTATCGAACAATCAATAAAGTCGGCCTGGCGCGGCACGGATTTACAAATGAAGACATGCATGCGATTCATTTGGTGTATTCGGCGGTGCTGGGCGGCGATTCAAACGAGGACCTGGCCTCGAAAATAGCCAAAGTCAGAAAACAAGTCAGGGATAACCAGCATGCGATGAATGCGCTGGACTTCATTGAGAATCGCGCGGCGCGCGGGATTACCGCCGGCGCAAAAACCAATTATGAAAAAAGTTAAGATTTTCGTCGTCGCGGGCGAAGTCAGTGGTGATGTGTTGGGCGGCGAAATTATGCGCGCCGCGCCGCGGAATTTTGAATTTTCAGGAATCGGCGGCGAAAGTATGAAGGCCGCGGGGTTAAAAACATTATTTCCAATTTCCGATTTGTCCGTAATGGGTTTTGTCGAGGTTTTGAGAAAATCGCGTACTTTGTTGCGCAGAATAAAACAAACCGCGGACGCAATCATCCGGTTGCGTCCGGATGTTGTTCTGACAATAGACAGTCCTTCATTTGCGACGCGCGTCATAAGGCGTGTTCGGCATGCGGGAACAAAGGCAAAATTTTACCATGTCGTCGCGCCGATGGTTTGGGCGTGGGGCGCGCGGCGGGCGAAAAAATATGCCGAAATTTTTGACAGGCTTTTTTGTTTTTTTGATTTCGAAGTTCCGTATTTCACAAAATACGGATTGGATACGGTCGCAATCGGATATCCTATTTATGATTTGGTGCGCAGTCGAATCGGGGTGAAAAAAGCGCCCCGTAATTCCCGCAACGACATTATCGCATTACTCCCGGGTAGCCGTATGGGCGAGGTTCCTAAAATGCTGCCGGTTTTCAAAAAACTTGCGGATTGCTGTCCGGAATATGACTTTGCGATTCCGACAACCGAAACGACGCATGATTTTATTTCGGGGGAAATCAAGTCATGGACCGTTCGTCCGAAATTGGTTTCGTTCGCCGACAGGTACGAGTTATATAAAAAAACAAAGCTCGCGATTGCGACCAGCGGCACCGCGACGGCAGAGTTGGCGATTATGTGGATTCCCGCAATCGTGGTTTACAAGGCGAATTGGCTGACGACTTTATTGGCGAATATCGTGTTGAAAGTAAAACACATAGGTTTGGTAAACATTTTGGCAAAAAAAGAAATATATCCGGAACTTCGCGGACGACGCGTCAGCGCCCAAAACATAATGCGCGCGATAAAAAACATGGACGTGAGGAAAATGATTTCCGAATTGAAGTCCGCCGATAAATTATGGCACAAGAAAAAAAGCCCGATGAAAATTGTGATTGACGAGATTGCCGATTTTGCGAGACCCGCGGAATAGTTTTTATTGTTTTAATATCGGAAAGTTTTCATGAGTTTTTAACTTTGCCTGATAAAAAATTATACTATTTCAAATCCAAAATATCATTTGCTTTCATATACTCCGGTGAATCGGAGGGCAGGATTTTTATCGCTTTTTTCGCGTGCGATTTCGCCTGTTTCGGATCCCCGTGCAGATAATAATATTCCGCCAGATAATAGTCGGTCTTTTTTTCGTCCGTTTTCGCCAGCACCCAGTATGCCAGCGGCATAGGTTCGATTAAAAGCGTTTGTTTGCATAATTTTATCGCGCGTTCAATATCCCCTGTTTTTTTTCGACCGGCCAATACCAGCGCCAGGGCTATTTCAATTTGCGGCGAATCCTTTTTCAGCGACAGCGATTTCTCGTATGCTTCGACGCTGTCGTCGTAATGTCCGAATTGAAATTCTATATCCCCCAGGAGTTCATAGAAATACGGGTTGTTTTTATTTCGTGAAATCAATGTCAATGTTCCGGTTTTTGCCAATTCCAGATTTCCGCCGCGTATGTTGGCGATTGCGCGCGCGTAAATCGCCGCATTCGATTTATCATGCGCCGGATACAATGTTTGCACGCGTCCGAACGAATCGATATAACCCGCGAGTTTCGCCTGAATCAGTTTCAAATCGTGACTGTCTTCTTGCGCTTTGTACTTTGCGCCCCGCGCCCTGTATTTTATATTTTTAATCCGTTCTTCCGGCAACGGATGATTGGTATTATTCGGATTGATTTTATCTTGATTGGTCGAGTTCTGCATTTTTTGAAAAACAGAAAGCAGGGCTGACGGGTCTGTCCGGACCTTTGCGAGCAATTTAACCGCATAATCGTCCGCCGCGCGCTCTTCATCCCTGGTGAATGCCAGCATAGATTGCGCGGCCAGTCCGCTCGCCCCGGCCATAACGCCGATTGCGGCCTGTGGATTCACCGCCATCAATCCGATACCGAGGGCCCGCATTGCAAGCGCGCGCGTGCCTTCGGCGCGGATTTTCGCGCCCATTTGCGCCATATGCCCGAGGACAGTATGACCGATTTCGTGTGCTAAAACAGCCTGCAATTCCGCGGGAGAATCGATTTTTGCCAACAGTCCCGTGTTGATGAAGATTTCCGTTCCGCCAGAAACATACGCGTTGAATGCATTGTCGCCGACAATGTGGATTTTCATTCTGTTCGCGGGAATATCGGCGGCTTCGGCCAACGGTCGGACGATTTCGTAAATTTTGCTTTCTATTTCGGTATCTCGAATTTCAGTCGCGGCGCGGCAATTTGCAATTGATAACGAACAATTAACAATTATTGATAAAAAGAAAAAAATCTTTTTCATAACCTAATTGTCAATTGCCAATTATTTCATCCCACGAGTTTTCGCCAGAACGTCAGTTTTTTCTTCTGTTTTCCGCGACGTTTCGGCTTTATATTTCTGTTGCGGGTTTCAACGGTGATTTTCTTCGCGTTTTTATGAATCTCGTTTTCGCGCTTGGCGTCCGTCGACGGCCTATGTGCCCCGAGAATTTCATCCGTCTCCGGTTTATCTTTGGCGGCGCGCTGTATGGTATAGTCCGCGAAGTTCATCGTGGAATCATCGCCTATTATCGTGATTTCTGTTCCGAATTCACGCTCTAATGCGGCGATTTCCGTGCGCTTTTGGTTCAACAGATAAATCGCTATGTCAGATGGAACATTCATGACGAATTTCTGTGCGCTCTTTACCGCAATCTTGTCCTGCAAATGGCGGAATAAAACAATAGCCGCCGTCTGTATGCTGGGAACTATTCCGGCGCCCTTGCAATACGGGCATTGGACATACGAGCTTTCCAAGAACGATGACCGCATGCGCTGGCGCGACAGCATTAATACGCCGAAATTATTTATGCGCGAAATCTGCGATCGGGCGCGATCGCGCCTCATCACCTCGCGCATTTTCTGTTCCAGTTTCCGATTGTTTTTTTCTTCTTCCATGTCGATGAAGTCGATTGCGACTATGCCGGCCAGGTCGCGCAAACGCAATTGCAATCCTATTTCTTCGGCCGCTTCCATGTTTGTGGTGAACGCGGTTCTCTCTATGTCGTTTTCCTTTATTGCGCGTGATGAATTCACGTCAATTGTCACCATCGCCTCGGTTTGATTGATTACCAGCGATCCGCCGCTGGGCAGTTCGACGGACGGACCGTGCAGGCCTTCAAGCTGACGTTCAATTCCCATTTTTGCAAACAGCGGCTTTGAGATGTCGTCATATTTCACGATTTGTTTTTTTGACGGTTTCTTTCCATACAGCTGATGAAAATATGAAATAGCCGCGTCAAACGCTTCATCCCCTTGGATTGTCAGAACGTCGCTTGGCTCGGTAATAAAATCGCGGATTATGCGCTTTAATAGGGAATCCTCGGTATGAATAGTTGCCGGCGCGGTGGATTCTATCGTTAATTTATGTATTTCATTCCATTCCTTTGTCAAAAAGTCATAGTCCTTTTCAATATCGTCGGCTGTCGTGCCGAATGCCGCTGTGCGCAGAACCAGCGTCATACCTTTCGGAATTTTCAGCTTGTGCAGGATATCGCGCAGGCGCACCCGTTCCGCGCGGTCGCCGATTTTTTTGGAAATTCCATATCCGTTGCGTTTTCTTGAATTCGGCATTAGAACGGCGAACCGACCGGCCAATGACAGAAAGGTTGTCATTGACGCGCCCTTGTTGCCGCGCTCTTCCTTCACGCTTTGGACCAACAAAATCTGTTTTGGCGCGATAACATCCTGAATCTTGAACTCGTTTGCTCGTTTGGTGATTTCTTTATTATCTTCGCCCGCCGATTCGTCGTCGTATTCCGTCACCTCGGCACTATCTTCATCCGGATCGTCGTCATCGTCAATGATGTTCGCATGCGCGAGCTCGAGCAGACGTTTTTTCTTCTCTGATTCAAGTTGGTAATAGGCGGGGTGTATTTCTGAAAACGGAAGGAATCCATTTTTATCGGCGCCATATTCCACAAATGCGGCCTGAAGCGACGGCTCGATTCGTATAACTTTTGCCAGATAAACGTTTCCTTTGATTTGTGGTTTTGTTGTAGTTTCTATATCAAAATCCGAAACACGCCCGTTTTCCATCACCACGACGCGGGTCTCCTCCTGGTGAGCCGCATCTATGTAAATATTTTTCATTATATAATCCTTTTTTTCTCATTCCAGTAAAAGCCGAAACCTTATTTTTTAGCATAAAGCGAGGCCTAAGGATTCCGCAGGCAACCGCCGCTTTTGGAATCGTTGCAAAGGTCAGAAACATTGCGCAAAGGCACAAAAATGCGAGAGATACGTGCATTTATTACTCTTTTACCGATAGACGGAAGTATAACATAGGTTTTCTTGTTTGTCAAAATAGAGACCAGATAATGATAGTAAATAGTATCGTGAATCAAGCGCGCGTCGTTAATGATTCCGGGTTCATGACGGCTGACTCAAAAAAAAACCGCGCTTTCGCGCGGTTTTTTTCTGAGGAACGGCTTCACAAAAGGAAGGAAAGGAGAAAATAAAAAAACCGTTCCGCGATCTCGGACAGCACCCCCGCATTTCCGCGTTGTCCAAATCCAAATAATCAAGGGGGCTAGAGGAGAGAGAATGTAGGAGGGAGTCTAGGTTCCCCTTGATTGCGTTAAATATAATACAGAAAAATATGTTTGTCAAGTATATTGACGGGAAATGTTTTGGATTGGATTTTATATATTGACAAATTATTATTTTAATATTATATAAGAAGTATTCTTGCAAGCGGTTGAATGATTTATTGAAGGGCCTGTCTTCTGTCAATTTTGTCGCAAAGGGGTAAAGTTTGTTTGTTGAAAATAAGGGTTAATTATGGAAAAAGACTTAGTTATCATTAAGGCGGCGGGGGATTTGTTTTCGCAACAAAAGGCGGGAAGCCTTGCTAAATTTCATACATATAATGAGGCGTTTCATGCTATAAACATGTGGAATCCAGACGCAAAAATCAGCACAATGTGCGGCAAATGCTGCATGAATTCGCCGCGTCGCGGGGTTTTCGCTGTAAAGCGGGCGATTGCCGATTTAATTGATCCCGACTATTTGAACGAGGACCTGTCGCCGAAATGCGGTTATAAGGAATTGCAGGTCAAGCATGTTCTTGATAAATTTATTGAAGACGGATTGGGCGGGACATTTTTGTATGTGTCCGATTTGCATGCTATGGTCGCGAAACATGTCAAAATCAGCGAGGATTCATTTCGTTTCATGCTATGCGAATCGGACAAATCGCATTTTTCGCGGATAGTGTCCGACGCGGTTAAGAAATTGATGAAGGAAGGATATTTCGATATGTCCCCCGGCGACAAGGTAAAAAATAAGACCAATGCGAGGATGACGGACGCAGTCCAAAGTTTTATCAGCGGGGATATTTCCCTTGATTCGACGAATGAGTTTCATCGGCATGCTGAATTTGTAAAAAAGTTCGCTGAACAAGTGGGGGTGAAAGTAAAATTCGCGCGGAAAAAATGCCGTTCGCCGCTTATTGAGGCAGCTATGAAGCAAATCATCGGCGGAAAGATGATTTAATCCGCGTTTGCGGATTTTTTTTATTTCTTTTTTCTTGTCATTGCAAGTTTATACGCGCGCGCGGCTAGCTTTAATGAAAAGTCGCGGAACAAAATCTCCGGCTCAATCCGTCCGCGCATGTCGGATTCCAATTTATTCAGTTTTATTAAGACAGCCGATAAATCCGATTCGGGCCAAATTTTTCGGGCCGCGTCGAACGAATTTTGATATTTCCAGAAAATCCGCGGCATTTGTCCGCCCGCCACGCAATTCAAAAGGTCTTTGAAATGACCGCCCAGCACGCGCGCCATAAACGTCGTGTCCAGATTTTCCGCAAATAATCTGTCCATCGCGCGCAAAGTCTGCGTGATGTTTCCGGCTGTAAGCGCAAACTTGAACTCGTCCATATTCGCAGCGCCGGTATCCGGAAGGCATTTTTCAACGTCATCCAGAGAGACCGTTTTTTTATCATCGACATAAAGCGCTATTTTTTTCAAGAACCCGCGCGCGATTTGCCGGTCGCGCCCGAGATGTTGAAACATGTATCCCATGGCGTCGGGGTCGATTTTCGTGATTCCCAAATCCGATAGGGTTTTCCTGATTAAAACTCCTAGCGACTGCTCGTCGTCCGCATAAAGGGGCAGGGCGGCAAATTTTTCATGATCTTCAAAAAATTTTCGCAAAGTGTTTTTTGCCTCTAGTTCCCCGTCCGCGATAAGGACCGGTGCGACCGCCGACCCGCATAGATTTTGAAGTAGCGGAAGGTCGCGCCCGTCCGGATTATGAACCAGAACCAGTTTGTCGCCCCCGAACATAGAGGCCGAGCAGGCGTCTGAATAAATCGAATCGAATTTATCGCGCAAGGACGCGCCGTCGACGGAAACCAAGTTGTCCGACTGAATTCCGAGTTTCTCAATGATTTTGTCGATGAAGTCGCCGATTTTTCCGTTATCGGGGCCGTAAATCAAAACGGCCGGAATTCCCGCCAAATTATTTTTCAAAATTCCGTTAAAATCAGACTCTTTAAGTTTCATTTTTTATTGGTGGTCGGTCATGGTCGCGCCCCGCGTATAGGTTATTTATTATGAATTTAGAATTGGGTTGAAACTTCTTAACCTCGAATTCTTTTATTCATACTTTGCCAAATCCTTTAATTTCGCATTTACTTTCAATTCGATTTTTTCGGCGACGGAATGTATTGCGTGTTCAATCGCGCTGGTTTTCGACGCGCTGGCGGAAACCAAATCCGACACGAACGCGTATGATTCGGATGCTGTTTCGGATGATTTGGCAATTATATTTTCACCTTCGCTCAACGTCCAAGAGGCGGTAATTCGAACCTCGTCCCATGTCGCGTCGCCAGAACGTTGCAGGGCCTTATAAATTGTCTGCGGCTCATTCAACTTGACGGATAGTCTATATTTTGCAGATTTATCGTTCGATGTGTTCCACGACAAAATCAATGAATTGCGCAGGTCGATTCCATTCGTTCCGGCAATCGGCGCGATGTAAATGTCAGCCACTCTGTTTTGCAGAATCAAGTTGTCGGAATACATCGGCGACCAGCCGCAAGCGGAAAGCAGACAAGGCGCAAGAAAATAGACAAGTCTTTTCATAATTATCAATTATTAATTATTAATCGGCTTTGCATATTAATAATTAACAGTTGAAATTATATCTTGCAAAACCGGAAAAAACAAGTATAATTCGGCCGTCGGATAATCAGAACTGAATAATTTACGACGCCGCCTGTGGTCGTCCGAAAAGATAAGGATTCTGTCGAATGTCTGGCGGTAAACTGATTATTATTTATTGTTGATTAATAATTAATAGTTAATGATAAACAATTATTTTAACCATAGGAAATCGTTATGGCAAAAATTGGCGCAAAGCGCAGCACGAAGAAACTCAAAATAGGGCGCCATTGGGGCGTCAATCTGTGGGGGCAGGCGAAATCCCCGTTTAACAAACGTAAATACAAGCCGGGCCAGCATGGGCCGACCGCGCGCACGGGAAACCTGTCGGATTATGGCAAGCAGTTGCGGGCAAAGCAATTATTGAAGGGATATTACGGCAACGTTGGAGAAAAGAAATTCCGCAAATATTATGACGAGGCGTCGAATATGCGCGGCGACACACCCGCGAACATGATTGGTTTGTTAGAGTCGCGGCTGGACGCGGTTGTGTATCGCGCGAAACTTGCCCCGACGGTTTTTTCGGCGCGGCAATTGGTATCGCATGGGCATGTTTATGTAAACGGAAAACGTGTCAGGATTTCATCGTATCAGGTGAAGCCGAATAATGTCATAACGGTTGGCGAAAAAGCAAAGCAAATGCCGTTGGTCGTTTTGGCGCTGGAATCTGCGGAAAGGGATTTTGCGGATTATGTAAAGGTTGACAAAGGGTCGTTTACCGCGACATTTGTGCGCGTTCCGTCATTCGACGAAGTTCCGTATCCGGTTCAAATGCAGCCGGATTTGGTAGTCGAATTTTATTCGAGATAATATTTTTCACATGATAAAAAAAGCCGCTTTTTGCGGCTTTTTTAATTTGTTTTTATTTCACCGGATTTTATGATATAATTCCCAAAAATGAAAGAATGAAGCGCATTTATACGTTTTTAATCACTCTTGCGTTTGGATTGAATTTCCGCGCCGGGTTTTCCGTCAGTTATCCGCTTGAAATTCCAGATGATGACTATACGTATGAAAATTCTACTATCACAGATAATCCAGTCCATTTCCATAACAGCCATTCACGCGATAAGGGTGGAATACTTCATATTGGTTTGCGCGCCAAGGTTGGCTCCATAGAATCAATAGGATGGTTAAATTTTGTGAACAATTCGACTAGCGAAGCCGGTGGGGCCATTTATACCAGTGGTCTTTCCCTAATAAGAGAAATAAAGTCTAATTTTACATCGAATTGCGTAGGGGATTGTAGTTGGAGTAATCCCACGCCCGCAGGTTCCCATCCAGCTTCCACGTCGGCAGTTTTTGGTGGGGCGATTTATAACAGTGGGACAATCAATGTGATCGATGGAAGTTTTACCGATAATTATGCCAAGAACACTTCAAGCGCTTCTGGCGGCGCATACGGCGGCGCCATATACAATGATGGAAGGATTGCTACTATTAATGGAAGTTTTACAGGTAATTATGCCCAAAGTAACGGTACCGCGTATGGTGGTGCCATATACACCAGAGGAAACATAACTTTTGTTGCAAAAAATAACATTCCCATTACGTTTACCGGAAATTATGTAAAGGATAATTTGGGAAAAATATACAACGCCATATATGTCGGCGCCAAGGCCGATTTGACTTTTAACGCCGAAAGCGGGTCGAGTATAACTGTTAACGACCGGATTGAAAGTTATGAGGTTGATGAGCTTGGGAAACCAATTTATAACATAAAGATCATTGGTGATGGAGAGACAGTATTCAACAATTATGTAGTGAATGCGAAAAAAGTCAGCATTGAGAGTTCGGCTCTTCGCCTCGGATTTATCGGGAGATCAGGCGATCAGTATATCGATAACGGTGATTCTACGTATGTATACGGGCTTTTTATTCCGGAATTCAACACGGATATAAAGGTCAATTATTATGATAGCCCGATGTTGCCGCTAACGGCAGTTGCTCTTGATAACGGCAAATTATTTTTGGCCTATGCAACCGTGCTGGAATTACATGTTGAAGAACTGACCATGAAAAACGGGAGCACCATTTATCTGGATCCTAGTAGCAGTAATGTCATGTCCGGAATTTACGCCAGAACAGCATACAATTTTTATGGCAAAGACAATAAAATCACCGGTGCCGTTGATGCGCAGGGGATAGATACAGCTACCGGCGATATCAATTTCAGCAACAAGGATTTGAATTTCTGGTTGCTGGATACTAACGCCAATGGCGACACTGTTTTAACCGTTAATGGAATTGCCGATATAACTAATTCCAAAGTCAGCGTAGGACTTAGCGGCGCGGGGCAGCCGCTTTCCATCGGTGACACAATCACTCTGATAGATGCGGTCACTTTGAACGGTGATATTCAAAATGTATCGGGAAGCGGAAATAATTTTCAAGTGGTCAAGGGTGTAAGTTTGGTTTATGACTTGGAAGTTTCAAAGCAGGGCAACCAATTGATTGCCACCGTTTCAAGCGGCATCGGATTGAATCCGCAGACAAAATCGTTCAGCGAGGGAAACCTTGCCGGTGTGGCCTTTGTCAATGTCGGCGCCGATGTGGCTTCCACGCTTGGAATAGCGAGCGCGGCCAAGGCCGCCGACGAAGCGAGGGGCTCGGTAAATATGTTTGCCGCGTCGGCTGTCGGTAAATCGCGTTATAAAACTGGGTCTTATATCGATTCAGGCGGGATATCCCTGATGCTTGGCCTATCTGCTGCGGCCGCCGATTCGCTTGTTGTCGGCGGATTTGCGGAGTATGGACAGGGTGTGTATGATTCATTCAATGATTTTGCCACGGTGGATTCTATTGCGGCCGGCGGAAATATCACTTATATCGGCGGTGGTCTGCTCGGACGTTATTCATTCTGGGACGGGGTATACATCGATACTACTTTGCGCGCCGGGTTCATAAATACGACGTTTGAGAGCAGTGAGTTCACGGATTTCACTCAGTTGCAACCTGCGGTGAAAGCGGATTTTGATTCCAAGACCTTGTATTACGGCGGACATTTCGGCGCCGGTTACAATGTGAAACTGACAGACAGTTTGGAACTAGACGCTTCCGCAAAATATCTGCTGACAATTCAGGCGGCGCATGATGTGGAGGTTTCAACCGGCGAAACAGTGAAATTTGACAATCTGATTTCACATCGTATTCGTGCAGGGGGTAAGCTGACAACTGGCAATGGCGCTATGCGTCCCTATGCCGGTTTGTATGTCGATTACGAATTTGATGGCGAGTCGAAAGCGTCTATTTTTGATCTGGATGTCAGTGTGCCGAACTTGTCGGGCACGACCGGTGTCGGACAATTAGGCCTGGCTATCGAAAGCGGAAGACTTTCGGCCGGTTTCGGCATTGAAGGATATCTTGGCATGCGCAATGGTTTTGGCGCCTTGCTGACATTTAGATACAGATTGGGTTCCGATGTCAAATCGGTGTCGCTCAACCAGACTAGGAAGCAGGCGGAAGAAACTGCGCAGGCAAAAGTCGCCGCCGCAAATGGGAATGAAGCCGTAGCTAGCCAGAAAATGTTGATGAGGTCTTATTCTATCGAAAACCCGGCACAGCCCGCGGCGGCGGCCGTTGCGGTTCCGTTGGCGGCGGGTGCGACCGGCGCCGTAGAGGTTGGGGCGGGACCTTACACTATTCAAGTCGGCGCGTATTACACCGAAGAAAGGGCGCGCTCTATCGCGGCCAAGGTTGCATATATCGGAAATGTCACCATTGTTCAAGAATCCGAAATGTATAAGGTTCAATTCAGAAATCTATCGGAATCCGAGGCGAAGAGGATCATTGAGGAACTTCCGAAAGAAAAGCACATGCGTCCCGGGTTGCTGAAAAATGGCCGTTGGACAAGGATGGGGTCGCTGTAATTTTATATCTCTGAAATATGTGTTGAATTCCATGGAAAAATAAATATAATATGTGCCGCCGGATGACTAGCTCAGTTGGTTAGAGCACTTCGTTCACATCGAAGGGGTCGGGGGTTCAAATCCCTCGTCATCCACCATTAATTTTCATCAAGTGATGGGGTTGTTGAAAGTCGAATGCCATAATAGCTCGCGAATTATTTTCCGCCAGTCTTATCATAACGGATTGGTGTCATGGTTGCGGTTTTTGTAAGCATAGTATTTGACAAGAATATATTTAGTGATAATTTTATGTCATCGGTAACAAGAAAAAATGGTTGATTATCCGGAATTTTACAAATCCGTAAATGTGGTAAAATATAAAAAGGCCATCGAGGCAAGATTGTTTTTCGCCCAATACCGCGGTATGTATGTCGCGGCACGACGTTATTTTATAGAATGGTTACGTCTGATGTCATATGTGCAAAAATATGGAGGCACGGTTCTCAAATACGGTAAAATCGGAAAGAATGGATATTTTGTTTTTGACAAACATGCCCAGAAAATGATATGATACGACGAAAACGAAGGAGTCGATGATGTGTAAAAAATGCGGATGTAGTAAAGATTGCCATAGCGAGGAAGCTCATAAAACGGGTGTAAAGGCCTGTGCCGTGTGCGGCAAAGAAAAATGCACATGTAGCGAGCACACTAAATAAATTCAGAAAATTTGCTTTTGTTTCACGCAGACTTTTCTCTGCGCTGGTTTTTTGGACCAATTTTGCATATTGACATCAAGGA
>JAITLD010000006.1 GCA_031278055.1 Rickettsiales bacterium
GTATCGGCGATTTCGGTGCATTTATCCAATGCCGGTTCGGCGAACTTTTTGTTGCGGGATACAAAGTTCTGAACAAATGGTTTGTTTGTGGGAATCGATGCCAATTTTTGATCCGCTATGTTTGTGCCCGAATCGAAAGTTAACAGGTTTGCCAATTCGTAAAAATTTGCAACGCCGGAAAACGGCTTGCCCGTATCTTTGTTGATGAATTCTCCGTTATCAAGACATTTCTTATAATTCTCTCCGCAAACCTGTTCATCTTTTATTGCCTTTTCAACCGCGTTCAAACATTCGGCCGCGTCGGCCGAGTTATGATTCTGGCGGTTTTCGACCCGGGCGAGTTCCAGCATGGCACCCGATTCGCGGACGGCCGATGTCATTTTCTTGCGGTTTTCTTCAATCATTTTCGACACTGTTCCGCAGTCATTTTCAATCGCCATAAGATATGCGGTGACCGCGCGTTGCAAGGCATCATCCGTGCAGTTTGTTCGAACGACATTACGGCATTGCCCATAGATTGCGGTATATAGAGTCTTTCCATTGTATGACGCCAGTTGCTGTCCGCTTATCTCGCCGCCAAAAGCCGACGAGTCTCCTTCGAAATTGATACTGTTCAATTTTTCTAGAGTCCCGCCCCCGACTTTGGTTTCTCCGCTACCGGAAATGCTGTTCATAATCGCGGATAACAGTCGCTTGCCTGATGACTGATCTTCTCCCATCGCCAGTTCGCCCTCGCTTGCTTTTTTCATTGCCGTCGCCTGCTCGACAGTCATTCCGACCGCGTCAAGTCCGGAATTGAATTCATTGACTTTTTCCGCCGCAGATTCCAATACCTGCTGTTGCCCTTCCAGTTCGTGAATTTTATCGCTGCATGAACAGCGACGGTAATTTTCATTTTTCACCGCGCAAAATTGGTCCATACATGTGAAATATGAGTCTTTGCATTTCTCGTATGACGCGCCGGTGCGGGTCGAGGCGACTGCGTCGGAGACAGCGGCGCGTGAACGACCACCTCCGGTCGATATCGCAGTGCGAGCCACGATATTGGTTTTGCGTGTCGCCGCCGCCGCCTTTGTTGTGCGAGATTTGACCGCTGTTGCGCGCGATAACGCTTGCCTTGATGACGAGACTTGTCTCGATGATGTCGGTCTTGTGGCGGTTGCGGTATTGGATCTGCTAGTGACCACGGCCGTTGCAGTCGCGCGGGATTGAATGGCTGCTGTCGGAGATGTTTCGGCTGGCAATTTAGATGTTACAGGCGCATTGGCGCTACGGCCCGCCGAATTGCGGCTTGTCAAGGCCTGCGCAACGCAAACAAACAGCGCGATTGTTAAAAAAATCGGCAGGTATTTTCTCACATGATAAGTATAATAATTTTACGAAACTTCGGTCAAGAAAATTCCCCCGAGAATCGGGAGAATTTTCTTTTGTTTTTTAACCCTTTCTTGGGAATTTGACGGCAGCTTGTGCCGCTGCCAGACGTGCAATTGGAACCCTGAACGGGCTGCAGGACACGCTGTCCATTCCGATACGATGAAAGAACTTAACACTTTCGGGATCACCGCCATGTTCTCCGCAAACCCCGATGTGGATTTGATCGCATTTGATAGAACGGGCTTTTTCGACGGCATCTTCAATCAACAATCCGACTCCGGATTGGTCGACGCTTGCGAAAGGGTCGGCGACATAAACGCCGCGCATGCGGTATTCATCCAGGATTTTTCCCGCATCGTCGCGCGACATGCCGAGGGTCGTCTGCGTCAAATCGTTTGTTCCGAATTCGAAGAATTCGCACGGTTCGGCGATTTCATTTGCCAGAATCGCCGCGCGCGGCAGCTCGATCATCGAGCCGACGGCATATTCGACCGATTCGCCCGTTTCAGCGAACAGCGATTGTGCGGTCGCATCAATCACGGCTTTGACAATTTCTACCTCTTTTTTGGAGCCAACCAGAGGCACTTCGATTTCCGGATGAACCTTGATTCCGTTGCGTTTGCATTCCAAAGCGGCTGACAGAATCGCGCGGGTCTGCATTTCGCAAATTTCAGGATAGGTTATTGCCAATCGGCATCCGCGATGTCCCAACATAGGATTTGATTCATGTAATTCGTTGCCGCGCTGCTTTACATATTCCAACGGCTTTCCGATATGGTCGGCCAACTCTTGCATTTCTGATTCGGTATGCGGCAAGAATTCATGCAGCGGCGGGTCGATTAATCGAATCGTCACAGGCAATCCATTCATGATAGTGAACAGTTCGACAAAGTCCGCCTTTTGATATGGCAGCAGTTTGTCCAATGCCGCGCGCCGTCCCGATTCGTCATCTGCAAGAATCATCTCGCGCATGTCTTTAATTCTTGACGGTTCGAAGAACATGTGTTCCGTGCGCGCCAGCCCGATTCCTTCGGCGCCAAAGTCGCGCGCCTGTTTAGCGTCGCGCGGCGTTTCGGCGTTCGCTTTTACGGCAATTTGTTTTATTAAATCGACCCATTCCATAAGAGTTCCGAAGTTCCCCGTCATTTCAACCGAAACTGTCGGGATTCTTCCCTCTATGATTTCGCCCTTTGCGCCGTCGATTGAGATCCAATCGCCTTCTTTAATGATGTCTCCGGATGTGGTTTTCATAGTTTTTGTTTTATAATCGATTTTGATGTCGGGCGACCCCGATACGCACGGGGTTCCCATTCCGCGTGCGACGACTGCCGCATGCGATGTCATTCCGCCGCGCGCCGTGATGACGCCTTCGGCCGCATCCATTCCAGCGATGTCTTCCGGTGATGTTTCAAGGCGGATTAACATGACTTTTTTTCCGTCCTCATGCCACGCTACTGCGTCATCGGCGTTGAATACGGCCTGACCGACCGCCGCACCCGGGGATGCCGGTAACCCAGTGGCGATTACTTTTTTATCGGCTTTCGGATCCAACATAGGATGCAACAGATGATTCAATTGCTCCGGATCGACGCGCAGAATAGCTTCCTCTTTCGTCAATAATCCCTCGTCTACCATTTCGACCGCCATACGGACGGCGGCAGCCGCAGTACGTTTTCCATTGCGGCATTGCAACATCCAAAGCTTTCCGTGCTCTATCGTGAATTCCATGTCTTGCATGTCTTTGTAATGTTTTTCCAATTTTTCGCGGACTGAGACAAGTTCGGCATAAACATCGGGCATTGCTTCTTCAAGCGATGTGCGCCCGCTTCCGTCTTTGGTCATCGGCTGTGGCGTGCGGATTCCAGCCACGACGTCTTCCCCTTGGGCGTTCAGCAGATACTCGCCATAGTATTTGTTTTCGCCCGTTGCCGGATCGCGTGAAAAACACACGCCGGTCCCCGAATCGTTGCCGGAATTTCCAAACACCATCGCCTGGACATTAACCGCCGTACCCCAATCGCCTGGAATATTGTTTAATTTTCGATAGGTGATTGCTTTTTTGGACATCCATGATCCGAACACCGCGCCGATCCCGAGCCTTAGTTGCTCCCATGGATCTTGCGGGACGATTTTTCCAATATGCTCGCCGATTTCGCGGAACTTTTTGACCAGTTCTTTCAAATCTTCGGCGGTTAGTTCTGTATCGACTTTATAACCTTTATCTTCTTTCATGCGTTCCAGACTGTGCTCGAACAAATCAATATCCGCGCCTAGAACTACGTCCGAAAACATCATTAAAAAACGGCGGTAAGAATCGTAAGCGAATCTCTCGTTGTCCGCTATTTTTGCAAGTCCCAGAACCGTCTCGTCATTCAGTCCCAGATTTAATACAGTGTCCATCATTCCTGGCATTGACACGCGCGCGCCGGAACGAACGGATACCAAAAGCGGATTCGTTGGATCGGCGAATTTTTTTCCCATAATATTTTCTACGTGGGTTATTCCATCCTTGACTTGCTCCATCAGGTCGGCCGGATAGGATTGATTGTTTTCATAATAATATGTGCAGACTTCGGTCGTGACCGTGAAACCGGCCGGCACGGGCAGTCCGACTAAATTCATTTCGGCCAGATTTGCGCCTTTCCCGCCCAACAGATTTTTGTCCGCCGCCTTTCCCTCGGCCACTCCGTTTCCGAATTTATACACCCATTTGCTCATGATATTTTTCCTTTTGTTATTCCTCCCGCGAAAGCGAGAGTCTTTTGTTTTTCTTATGTTTTAGTGGCGCAATCCTACAATAGCAGGTATTAAAAATCAAGTGAAAGTTAAATACGTGCGGTTTTCAATTTGTCTTGGAATCCGGTAAGTGTTTGATAATTATTAACATATCTGATTTTGCAGAAGTTATTTAATTGCGGGTATTTTGTTTTGCGGCCTCGTCAAATGCGGTTGCAAATTTATTTCTGGCAAGCATTATTCTCTCCCACCCGTGCGCTGGCAGATCTTTCAGATATCCCTCGAGTGAATTTTCCAATAGTTTTGCAAAATCATTTGCATTTATGGATCCGCAAATTTGAATTGAGCTAGACGAAGGCACGTATTTTATCGTATTGCCAGAATCGGCGGAGTCATAGTCGATGCGGATTGGTAATTTTTTGAAACCTCTGATGCCCAGATTTTGAATCAGCCGCCGGTTGCTCTGCCATATGGCATTGTATGCCCCAATGATTTGCGATATTATTTCGGGGGGGACATTGCCGCTGATTTTGCAATCAAAAATACTTGAAAATTTTGGCTGCGTTTGCGTCTGCGGGGGCAACATTAATTGTTGGCAGCTATTTAACGCAATTACCGAGAATGCTCCCGTCGATAGGTTAAAGACTCTTAATGCGAGCGGTAATCCCAAAATTGCGAGCAATTTCTTCTTTTCTCCCGTTTTCATCACTGTATCTCCTTTTTTTAATAAAAACCACCGAGGAAACCTTGGTGGTTGGAG
>JAITLD010000027.1 GCA_031278055.1 Rickettsiales bacterium
CGTCAAACATTGACGGATTGAATGACGCGTTGAACGATGGAAAAATATCGCTGTATCTCGGGTCGGACCCCACGGGAAATTCCCTTCATGTCGGGTATTTGGTTCCGATAATGATGATGCGCTGGTTCCAGAAATTCGGACACAGGCCGGTCATGTTGCACGGTGTATCCCAAGGGTCTTGCAGACCCAAGCCCGCGTTATGATCCCAGCAGATAGATCCCTCAAAATTATAACCGTATTGGCAGAATGTTTGTTCATTGAATGCTCCTTGGGCTAGCCCAAGGAGCATTCTTATACATCTGCAAAATGTTGCAATTCTATTTGGGCTCAATTATGTCGCAATTTAACTTGTGGTTTTACATGTATCCATAAGGCGGTTGACTTTTTGAACGGGATGTTTTACACTCTCCCAATCATGAGAAAATTTTTGTTTTCTTGTTACTGCTTTTACGGCGCGCCGCGCCGATAATTTCGTGTGCCCGAAACGGGCGAAAACTTTCGTTTTTTATAAAAATATGATAAACTTTTCACAAAGGAAAAAATTATGACAAATGAGCTTATTTATGAATTAAAAGCGCGGGGATTTATCAATCAGGCGTCAAACATTGACGGATTGAATGACGCGTTGAACGATGGAAAAATATCGTTGTATCTCGGGTCGGACCCCACGGGAAATTCCCTTCATGTCGGGCATTTGGTTCCGATAATGATGATGCGCTGGTTCCAGAAATTCGGACACAGGCCGGTCATGCTGGTCGGCGGCGCCACGGGGCGTATCGGCGACCCGTCCGGTCGCGACATCGGCCGCCCGATACTGGGCGAAGCAGAGTTGAAAAAAAATTTGGACGGCCTCAAAAAATCATATTCGAAATTCATAAAGTTTGGCGGCGGGGCGTCCGATGCGGTCATGGTCGACAATTACGATTGGATGAAAGATTACGGCCATCTTGATTTTTTGAAAGAATTTGGGGCGGATTTCACGGTGCCGCGAATGCTGTCGATGGAATCGGTCAAAAAGCGTCTGGAAAACGGAATGTCGTTTTTGGAATTCAATTATATGACTTTTCAGGCGGTGGATTTTCTGACATTGTATAAAAAGTATAACGCGGTTTTGCAAATATGCGGCGCCGACCAGTGGGGGAACTCAATCATGGGGTTGGAATTGATTCGCAAAAAATTAGGCAGGGAAGCATTTGTTTTGTCGACCGCCCTGATAACGGATTCCAAGGGCGAAAAAATCGGAAAGTCCGCCGGTAATGCCGTTTGGCTGAACGAAGACAAAACGACGCCCTATGAATACTATCAATATTTCCGCAACACGCCGGATGACTTGGTTGAAAAGTTTCTTAAAATATTCACGGAGATTCCGCTGGATGAAATCGCGAAATTGGCGAAACTTCGCGACGTTGAATTAAACGAGGCAAAAAAAATTCTGGCGTTTCACGCGACATCTGTCGCGCATGGAGCGGCTGCGGCAGCGGATGTTGAAAAGGCGGCAGTCGCGTTGTTTGAGGGCGGCTTTTCCGATAATGTTCCGAGCATTAACGTGAATGCCGCGCTGCCTATGGCGGCGCTTGATTTTGCGATGTTAACCGGATTATTCCCAAGCAAGTCCGACGCGCGGCGCAACATAGAGCAGGGCGGATTGTCTATCGATGGGGCCCGCGTCGCGTCCATAGACGCCGTCATTTCGCCCGCGCCGGAATTTTTGGTGCAAAAAGGAAAGAAAACTTTCTTGAAAGTCGTGGTGAAGAAATGAAAAAGCCCTGCGGCCGCCGAAATGGGGGCGGATAATATTCGCCCCCGCAAAGGATTATTACTTGATGAATTTTCCAATTGCCGCGGCCACATCCGACATGCGGTTTGAAAATCCCCATTCGTTATCATACCAGGACGCGACATGAAGCAGGCTGCCATCCACGATTTTCGTCAAAGTCGCGTCGAATATCGAGCTGTGGCTATCATGTATGAAGTCTGCGGATACCAGCGGCAAATCGCTGTATCCCAAAATTCCTTCAAGCGCGCCGCCGCTCGCTTTTTTCATAACCGCGTTGACTTCGTCGACATCTGTTTTTTTTCCCAGGTTTACAACCAATTCCGTAATTGAAACATCAGGCGTAGGAACGCGAATCGAAGTGCCGTTCAGTTTTCCGGAAAGCGCCGGCAAAACCAGCCCTATCGCCTTGGCCGCGCCGGTCGATGACGGAATAATTGATAACGCCGCCGCGCGCGCGCGACGGAAATCCGCGTGGTTTTTATCCAGCAATTGCTGGTCGCCGGTGTAAGAATGAACTGTCGTCATCCAGCCTTGCGTGATTCCAAAATTTTCATCTATCAGATATGCGATTGGCGCCAAGCAATTCGTCGTGCACGACCCATTTGAAATTATTTTGTCCGATTCCTTCAATGTCTTGTCATTGATTCCATAAACGATTGTCGCGTCCGCGCCGTCCGACGGCGCCGAAACCAAAACGCGCTTTGCGCCGGTCTCCAAATGAACCTTTGCTTTTTCCGCCGACGTGAAAAGACCCGTGCATTCCATAACGATGTCTATATCCAATTCTTTCCATGGCAATTTGGACGGGTCGCGTTCGGCGATGACTTTTATTTTATGGCCGCTTATTTGTATTTCGTCGCCAGAGGCTTCAACGGCCACGGGCAATTTTCCATGAACCGAATCATGTTCCAACAAAAATGCGGATTGCTCGACAGGCATTAGGTCGTTGACCGCCACAAACTCCACATCATCCCGCTTTGATTCCAATGCGGCGCGCAAAACCAAGCGGCCGATTCTTCCAAATCCGTTTATCGCGACTCTTGTCATAATACTTTCCTTTTAGTTGCAAGTCTGACGCATTGACTTGTAATTTATAACTCATAACTTTTCTGTTGGACAATGATATTTTTGCATTTTATAATCCGAAACGCAATGGCAAAAAAATCATATATTGTCGCCGGTCCGACGGCGTCCGGAAAATCGGATTTCGCGCACGAATTGGCGCGTCGTGTCGGCGGAACGATAATAAACGCCGATTCCGTACAGGTTTATAAGGGAATTGAAAATATTTCGGCAAGCCCGCTGGCGGGGATGAGACATGGGGCATGTGATGCGGGGCATGAGATTGACGGGGTGCCGTATAAATTATTTTCCATCAAGGATTTATCCGAACATATTTCCGTTTCCGATTATCTTGAAATGGCGCGTGCCGAATTCGATGCCGCGGATGTTCCGATTTTTGTCGGCGGCAGCGGATACTACATTCGCGCGCTTGTCCGCGGATTATCCCCGATTCCGAATGTGTCGCCGGAAAATCGCGCGCGCGCCAGAGAAATGGTCGCGGAATCGCCGGACAAGGCGCGCGAAATCGCGAAATGCAAATTCAGGGACCCGCAGCGCACGGCGCGCGCGCTTGAGGTTTTTTTCGAAACAGGACGGCCTTTGTTTGAATGGCAGAGATTGCCGCAGCTGGGCGCCCTTCATCCCGCGCCCGTCAAGGTTTTGATAATGCCGCCGAATCATGTGTTGGGGGAACGGATACGGAATCGCCTGAAAATCATGTTGGATGGCGGCGGAATGGACGAGGTCCGCATTGGTATGAATTATCCGGACCGCGCGATTGGAATTGATGAGGTCGGAAAATATTTGCGCGGGGAAATCGGTCTGGACGCCGCGCTTGAAAACTGGGCCGCGCGCACCCGCCAATACGCCAAGCGGCAGCGCACTTGGTTTCGGCATCAATTCGACGCGGACATAGTTATCCCGCGTGTTCCCGCAAACAATGATTTAGAGGCCGTATTAATTTATAATTGATAATTAATAATTAAAAAAGATGTTTCAAAAAGACGAGATTATAAAAGTTCTGGTGCCCAATGTCGTCAACAGCGGCTATGATTACCGGCTGGACGCGTCGGCGGATGTCGGCGACCTGGTTTCCATATCTGTTATGAACAAGGTTTACGTCGGCCTTGTTATTGGCGCTGGCGACGGGAATATTCCGGCCGAGAAAATAAAGAGCGTTCTGACGATTCACGGCGCTTGCCTGCCGAAAACGACGGTCCAATGGATAAAAAAAATGTCGGATTGGACAATGATGTCGATGGGCGCGGTATTAAAGCTGATTGTCGGCGCGGCGGATTTTGGAAAAATTAATAATTCAAAATTTCCGATAGTTGATTATTTCGATACGGGTAAAGTGCGATTGAATCCCGAGCAAAAGGCGGCGGCGGATTCGATAGACATATCCGGATTCAATGTTCATTTGCTGGATGGAATCACGGGTAGCGGAAAGACGCAAGTTTATTTTGATGCGGTGCGGCGCGCGTACGGGTCCGGCAAATCCGTATTGGTTATGATGCCGGAAATCGCGCTGACCGCCCAATTCATCGGCCGGTTTGCCGAACGGTTTGGCGCGGCGCCAATCGTATGGCATAGCGGCCTGACGTCGGCGCGTCGGCGCGCCATCTGGCGCAATGTGCTTGACGGCAAAATAAAAATCGTTATCGGCACGCGGTCGGCATTATTTCTGCCGTGGCAGGATTTGGGTTTGATAGTTGTTGATGAAGAGCATGATTCGTCGTACAAGCAAGAGGAGATGGGAAATTATCATGCGCGGGATATGGCGATTCTGATGGCGAAAATAGCGGATATTCCGATAATTTTGGCGTCGGCGACGCCATCGTTTGAAACAATCAAAAATGTCAGAACTGGAAAATACAAAATATCGAAATTGACCTCGCGTTTCGGCGGTGCTACACTTCCCAGCGTGGAAATAGTGGATATGAGGAAAAAGGAGTTAAGAGTTCAGATTCATAACTCATAACTCTGAACTGAGAAAGATGCTTTCGCTTAAAACATTGATTTTCAATGGAATGACGCCGATATCGATTGATGTTCAAGTACAATTGACGGGCGGGCTGCCCCCGAGAAATCAAGATCCATTTACGATAGTCGGACTTGTCGACAAGGCGGTCAATGAATCCAAAGAGAGGATTAAAAACGCGTTATTTTCGATGAACATGTCTCTGCCCCCGCAGAAAATCACGGTTAATCTGGCGCCGTCTGATATAGAAAAATCCGGATCTTATTTTGATTTGCCGATTTTATGCGGAATATTGTGCGAGCTTGGAACGCTGCCGTCGGACGAGTTATCGAAATATATTGTCTTGGGAGAAATCGGATTGGATGGGTCGGTTTTGAAATCCTCGTCCGTTTTGCCCGCCTCGGTTTACGCCGCCAAAAATAATCTGGGCATAATCTGTCCCGCCGCGAACGGGGTCGAAGCGCGTTGGGCCGGTCATTCGAAAATTCTTGCGCCAAACCATATTCTTGAATTAATTAATCATTTTCGCGGAAAACAAATTCTGCCGGTTCCGAGGATTGAGGGAACGGGTAATAGTTCCCCGTTGCGAGATATGGATTTTTCCGAGGTGAGGGGGCAGGTTGTCGCAAAAAGGGCCATGGAAATCGCGGCGGCCGGCGGACACGCTTTATTGATGGTCGGTCCCCCGGGGGCGGGCAAAACTATGTTGGCGTCGCGCCTGCCATCGATTCTGCCGGACATGACGGCGAATGAAATCCTTGAAACGTCAATGCTGTATTCCATTGCGGGAAAATTGGAAAACAAAGGTTTGGTTTCAACGCGGCCGTTTCGTCCCGTTCATCATTCGGCAAGCGCGGTTGCGCTGGCGGGCGGCGGGACGAACGCGCGGCCGGGCGAAATCTCGCTGGCCCACAACGGCGTTTTGTTTCTGGACGAGTTGCCGGAATTCAATCGGCAGACGCTGGAAATTTTGCGCCAGCCGATAGAGGCGGGCAATATTTTGATTTCGCGCGCGAAACAGACCATATCGTATCCTGCGCGCTTTCAATTGATTGCCGCGATGAATCCATGTCCATGCGGTCATCTGAAAAATCCAAAGCTGGCATGCAGCAAAGCGCCGCGTTGCGCCGAAGCCTATCAGAATAAAATCTCGGGCCCCCTTTTGGACAGAATTGATTTGCACATAGAGGTCGACGCGTTGAATCCGTGGGAAATGTCGGAAGATATGAAATCGCCAGAATCGAGCGCGACAATCCGCGAACGGGTTGTAGCGGCGCGAAAGAAACAGACTGAAAGAAGCGGCCGGCTTTTCAAGCATGAAATTTTGAATGCGCATTTGGACGGAAAGTTTTTGGACGCGGTTGCGCCGCTGGACGATGAATCATTGGGGTTGTTAAATAGCGCGGCTGAAAAAATGGGATTATCGGCGCGCGGATACAATCGCATAAAGCGAATTGCGCGAACAATAGCCGATTTGCGAGGGGCGAGTAATATCAATATATCCGACATTTCCGAGGCCCTGTCATATCGGCCAATAAATCGGGGAAAAATATGAAACAAGAGAGTTCGGAGTTATGAGTT
>JAITLD010000070.1 GCA_031278055.1 Rickettsiales bacterium
GATGTACTACAACGAGCAGAGACCACACCAGGGACTGAGTGGTGAAACTCCTGCCCAGAGAAATAAAACTATAAACAAATTCTGTCCACGATTTGCTTGACATGCACAGGAATGACAAACAACTTTGTTGTTTGTCAAAAAAAACGCTGCTAAGTTTTATTCCACACACTTTTTTACAAAACCCGTCAGGGTTTTGTCATTCCCGCGCAGGCGGGAATAGGGTCTATTTTATTGAAACATGGAAACCGACAAGAGAGTTCAGAGTTATGAGTTACGAGTTCAGAATTGCAGTGCCTAATTAAACTAATAATTAATAATTCAAGAACTCTGAACTCTGAACTTTTCAAGCCCTATTCCCGCCTACGCGGGAATGACAAACAACTTTGTTGTTTGTCAAAAAAATGTTACCCAGTTTTATTCCACACACTTTTTTTACAAAACCCGCCAGTTGTTTGTCAAAAAAAATGTTGCTATGTTTTGTTTCACACACTTTTTTTTCAGCGCGATTTTTGATTCCAGTAATATTCGCCCTTACAAATCGCGGTCGCCCCGCCGGTCATGTAAATATGATTATTCGCCCCATTCCATTCCACTTTCAATTTTCCGCCAATCAGACAAACATCCACATTCTTGTCAGTCAGTCCGTCCGAAGCACATGCGGCGACAGACGCGCATGCGCCGGTTCCGCAGGCCAGCGTCTCGCCGCTGCCCCTCTCCCATACGCGCATGTCAATGCTGTTTCTGCCCGTGATTTTCACAAACTCGGTGTTGGTTCTATTCGGAAAAACCGGCGCATTCTCAAAATCGGGCCCGATTTTTTCCAAATCCAAATCGTCAAGCCTGTCCGCCACAATCACAAAATGCGGATTTCCCATAGAAACTTTTTTACCAAGCCTGCCATTAACCGACAATTTTTCCCCGATAACAGGCTCGCCCATATCTACCCTGACGTTCCCGTCATCCAAAATTAGCAAATGTTTTATCCCCGCCAATGTTTCGAGACTAATTTCTTTTTTCTTAACCAAACCGTTTTCAAAGGCGAATCGCGCAACGCAACGACTGCCGTTTCCGCACATTTCACCCTCCGACCCGTCCGCGTTGAATATTCGCATTTTCAAATCGGCGACATCGCTTGGACAAACCAAAATCAAACCGTCCGCCCCGACGCCGAAATGCCGGTCGCTTACCGCGCGCGCCAATTCGACCGGATTCTTAACCACATTATGGAAACAATCGACATAAATATAGTCGTTCCCCGCCCCGTGCATTTTTGTAAAAGCTATTGTTTTCATCATTTCTTGAAGAATACCACAGTATATCGATTTTTGTCAATCCAGTCCGCGCGCATTCAAGAATCCGCGCTTTTTCGGCGGAAAACCGCCAGTATGAAACCGCACAGGAATATGATTATCAACATCATGTTATTAAGGCCGATATTGCGATAGACCGTATTTCTATGCCCGGGAACCACCCCGTCCAGAATTCCGGATTTGCCATGCGGAATACTTTGCAAAACATTCCCGTTCGCGTCTATAATTGCGGAAATACCAATATGATTCGCCCTAATAACAGGCAGGCCCGTCTCCAACGCCTGCAAGCGCGCCATATCAAGATGCTGGTATGGCCCCGATGATGTTCCGAACCATCCGTCGTTTGAAATATTTAATATGAACTTCGGTTCGCTCCCTCTCGGAATCAATGAATCCGAAAAAATAATTTCATAGCAAATCGCCGGAGCAAAGTCGCCCATTAATTTTGGACCAGGACCGGACTTCAAGTCCGAATGCGTCGGGACAAGTTTCCATAACACGCGATATTCCCCGAACGGAACCAAATGGGCTTTGAGATAAATATCATTAATATTCCCATCCCCGTCCGCAAGAGCCAAACCGTTGTATAAATCAACGCCGTCTGAATAAATCACCCCCGCGGCCATCGGAATCCCAAGCGGCGGAAGTTTCTTGCCGGAATAAATTATATACGGATACGACGTTTCCGGCCAAACGATCATATCCGGCTCCGCGCCGAAAGACGGCGGCGTTTTGGACATTTCAACCATCCGTTGGATATTTAAATCAATTAGTTCGCTATTGAATTTATAGTCCATGCTGAACGCCGGCTGAATCAACCTGACCCTCAGCCCGTGCGCCTCTCCATGCCATCGCGGCAGCAGGAACGAAAGAGATATCGGAATAAAAAACAGAAACTGCCATTTCGCCCGCGTCATTAAAAATTCCGGTATCGAACAGATACAGCCGATTATAATAAACGTCAGACCAACCGCGCCGATAATCGGATTCCATTGCGAAATATAAATATTGTTTATCGCCAGATTTGCAATCGGATTCCACGGGAACCCCGTCAAAAACCACTGCCATACCCATAATCCAAACGTCCAGGCCAACGCGAAATAAAGGGTTCTTCGCCAGCCGCGCGATTCCGTCCGCGCCGTCATGAAAAACGGCAGGCCGAAAAGCGCGCCGCCAAGAACCGCGATGGCAACCAATCCGATTGGATAAAAATACCACATCTGCCGCGCGATTTCAGCGCTGGCAAAGATGGATTCCAGCGACCAGCTGAACGATAAAGCGCTGTATCCGGCGCCCCACCAAAATCCCGTCTTGTAGCCCTTGTTCAAATAATACGCGGCCCCGATTGACAGCGCCGCCATCCACCAGAAATAATGCGGCGCGAATCCGTAAGAGGCGACGGCGCCCAAAACCATTAATCCTATTTTCTTCCAAATGCCGAACGGATCCCCGTAGGGATTTGCTATTTTCATTTTGCGAAGGATTTTAATTTCGCGTCCCTCCATAATTTTCGCATTGTCATCTTCCAAATGGTCGAATCCTTGCAAATGCAAAATTCCATGAACGATTAAATGCGTCAGATGGTTTATGAAATTCTTTTTTCCAGCCTCGCGCATTGTGGAATCAAACGAAATTACAACGTCGCCGAGCAAATCTTTATCTTTCGTTTCAAACGACAAAACATTCGTCGGCGAATCAATGCCGCGGTATTTCTTGTTCAATTTTCTGATTTCGTTATCATTTGTCAAAAGAATGGAAATTTCCGATTCCCGATACTCGTCCCCCAGGGATTTTTCCGCTATGCGCTTGAAATCAACCTTGTATTTATTCCACCGCTTGTCCCCAACGTTCACTATAACCGGCATATTTTTCCCCTTAAACTGCATTTGTTTCCGTTTGTAATTTCTATCCCGCAAAACGCGCCGCCATCCTTTTCAACCACAACCTGCTGCATAAACGGAGTTCTGTAAATAAAATTACCAAACTTGTCCGTGCTCTCAAACAGGCAATCGAATATTTTTCCAATGCACGATTGGTTGAATCTTCGCATATTTTCGCCTATGATTCCATCCAAAATTTTCAGGCGGTCGCGCTTGACGGAATCCGGAATCTGGTTTTTCATCGCGGCCGCCGCCGTATGCGGGCGCGGCGAGTATTTGAACGAATAGGAATTTATGTATCCTACGCGGCGCGCGACATCGCACGTTTGCTCGAAATCCGAATCAAGCTCCCCGGGAAAACCGACGATGAAATCGGAACTGATTTGTATATCCGGTTTCGCGGCGCGCAATTTTTCGATTATTTCCATATATTCGCCTATGTCATAGGGCCGACCCATCGCGCGCAAAATATTTTCGCTGCCCGATTGAAGCGGCAGATTCAAAAATGGAAGCAGTTTTGGCTCGTCCCCATGCAGCTCGATAAGCTCTGTCGTCATTTCGGACGGATATGACGAAGTATACCGAACGCGTTTGATTTGCGAAAGCTTTGCGACCTCTTTTATCAATGCCGCCAGATTATACTTGTATCCGTTCACATTTTGCCCCAAAAAGCAAATCTCGATCGCGCCCTGCTTCGCCGCCAATTCGACATCCGCAATCACGTCGCCAAACGGCCGCGATATCCCGGGCCCGCGCGTAAACGGCACAATGCAGTATGTGCAGCAATGACTGCAACCCTCTTGAATCGGAATATACGCCGACAATTCCGAATGCGTCATTTTTGGCAACTCGTCAAATTTTTCCAGGCCGGATAAATCAATATACAAATGCTTCGCGTCCGGATTTTCCAACACAAGCGGCAATTTGTGATATTGCTGCGGACCAAGAACGAAGTTTAATTCCGGAATCCTCCGGAATGCGGCGCCGCCGGACTCGCGCGCGACGCAACCGACAATTCCAAAAATGGCATTCGGCTTTTTCACATCCCGAATGCGCCCCAATTCTGAAAAAATCTTGTTTGTCGCCTTTTCGCGAACGCTGCAACTATTCAGTATTATGACATCGGCGTCCATGGCTTTTTCCGCCTTTTCATAACCCAGGCCGGTCAGCATTCCCTCAATGCGCAACCCGTCGTAAACATTCATCTGACAGCCGAATGTTTGCAGAAAAAACTTTTTACAAGCCGAGCGCATTCCTATAAATCTTGATCAATTCGTCATCTTCGGACAATTCGTCCGGGTCCATCTTGCGCAGGCGCACCATCTGGCGAATGTATTTCGGGTCGAATCCCGCCGACTTCGCTTCGACATAAATCTCTTTCATATCCGCGGCGTACGCGGCGATCTCCTCGTTGATTTTTTCTATGCGCTCGATTATCGCAATCAGCTGTTTGTTGTCAATTGACCCGTGGTTTTCCGGCTTCACTTGTATCTCCTTTGTTTGAATGTTTAATAAAATTCTCCTTTTCCGCGCCGAAATATGGTATCATTAAAAAAAGGAATTGCAAGGATGAGATTCACGAAAATCACAGCCAGCATAGGGCCGGCTACAGAATCCCCAAAAATGCTCGGATTTTTGTCGGACGCCGGCGCGGATATATTCCGCCTGAATTTCTCGCATGATGTCGGCGACGTTCAGGGCGCGCGAATCAAACGGATTCGCCAATTGAAAAAAAACGCCGCAATCATCGCGGATTTGCAGGGGCCCAAAAACCGAATCGGAGATTTCAAAAACGGTTGGGCGATTTTGAAAGAAGGCATGAATTTCACATTCGACAACAATCCGAAAGACGGCGACGAGTCGCGCGTCTATCTGCCGGATAATTATATTCTGGCCGCGTTAAAGGCAGGCGACGCGATTCTGCTGAACGATGGAAAGCAGGAACTCAAAGTTATAAAGTCCGGCAAAACAAAAGTTCTGGCAAAAATCGTCCGCGGCGGGAAAGTCGCCGGAAAGCGCGGGTTCAATTTGCCGAACACAGAGATAAGGCGCCCCGTTCTGACGGAAAAAGACAAGGCTGACTTAAAATACGCGGTTTCGAAAGATATAGATTACGTGGCGGTTTCATTCGTGCAACGCCCCGAAGATATCAGCGAAGTCAGGGACTTTATAACCGGTCATACGGCGAAACCGATTAAAATAATCGCGAAAATCGAACGGCCGGCGGCGCTGGCGCAAATTCAAGATATAATCAAAAACAGCGACGGAATTATGATTGCGCGCGGAGATTTGGCGGTCGAGGTTCCTTTTTATAAAGTTCCGGAAATCTCGCGCAGGTTGATTAAACTTTGTCGCGACCTGAACAGGCCGATAATAATGGCGACCCAAATGCTGGCCACCATGGTTGAAAACGAGTTTCCGACGCGCGCGGAAATTTCAGACGTGGCGACCGCCTCTTATCTTCGCGCGGATTCGGCGATGACCAGCGAAGAGACGACCGTTGGAAAACATCCGAAGGCGGCGATTGAAACAATGGCCGCGATACTTAAAAACGCCGACCTTGACGGAATTTACAACCGCTATGATTGGACGCCGACAAACGACAATAATAATGCGTGGTCGAAATCAGTGGTCGAGCTGGCGCGATTGAATAAAGCCGCGGCGATCGTGATTTTCACGCACACGGGCGAAAACGCGCGGAATGTTTCGTCGCGCAGGCCCGATATTCCGATAGTCGCGGTATGCCGCGATGAAATCATAGCGAATCAGTTGTGCCTGTTCCGCGGCGTGATTCCGCTGGCCGACCGAAAATTGTTTCGCGAGCGGGACTATGACGGGGCGGCCGCCCGCGCCGGAATAAATTCGGGGCGCGCGGTTATCGTAGACAAGGATTCGATAAGCCTGGCGTCTATCTGACCCTATCGCCATGTTAAAATTTCGCCTGAAAGCGGCGATTTTCAATTTGTCGAGAACTAGAAAAAACTTTACAAAAAAATGCCTTTCTGTTATAATGCGAACGTTGCGATACGTTTCGCGACGGAGTGTAGCGACTTCTTATCGAGCGTCTGGAAAGCGGTTGCATTCGCGCCCGCCGTCACGACGAAAAACAACTCCCTGTATGGTTGGGAGAGGTGCGGAATAAATTGAATACGCATCACAATTCTCGATAATTGTTGCTATCTCCTGACCACCACAAGCGGTGGTCTATGCCATGAAATAAATTTTCTTAAAAAAATCCGTTCCAAACAAAACACTTGCCAAAAAATATACCTTCTTGGGCTAGCCCAAGGAGGATTCTTGCACTAATGCATCGTGTATCATTTTAACTTGTGTTTGCACACTTTTTTAGGCAAAATTCACCACAAATCTAGTCTTGACCCATTTTTCAATTTGTTTTTCGTTAAAATCTTTGGTATTGTTCGGGTGTGAATGCATTTGTGAATGACTATGTTTCCGAGTTAAATAAAAAGTTCCAAACAAGGGACGCGCGTGAGCACGCATACCGTCCGGCGCTGCAAAGATTATTCGAGCAATTAGAGCCCAACATAAATGCCATAAACGAGCCAAAGCATATAAAAGACGTCGGCGCGCCGGATTTCGTTATCAAACGTAAAGAAATCCCGCTGGGATACGCAGAAGCAAAAGACATAACCGAAAACATTGACGACCCGAAGCATAAAGAACAATTTGACCGGTATCTTGTCGGACTTGAAAATCTGATAATCACTAATTATCTGCGGTTTCAATTCTGGCGTAGCGGTGAAAAAATTGCAGATATTGAAATAGCGCGTATTGAGGGCGGCGGTATGTTCGGCCCGCAAAAAATAGTTCCCATCTCAGAAAACGATTTGGAACTTGAAAATCTGTTGCGCCAATTCATCGGATACAATGGTAAAACAATAAAGTCCGCAACCGAATTATCCAAAATTATGGCCTTGAAAGCGCGGGCTATGGCGAATGTTATTGTCCGTGCGTTAAAATCTGATAATGACGAAAAATATGAAAATCGGTCTTTGTACCAACAACTTGACGCGTTCCGTTCCGTTTTATTGCCGGAAATTACGATTGATGAGTTTGCAGATGTATATTCGCAAACGATTGCCTATGGTATGTTTGTGGCGCGACTGCAGGATAAAACGCCGGACGATTTTTCACGACAAGAAGCGGTCAATTTAATTCCGCGTTCCAATCCGTTTCTTAAAAAGTTGTTCGGATATATTGCAGGGCCGGAGTTTGATGAGCGGATAGAATGGGTTGTTGATGACTTGGCGCGGTTGTTCCGTGCGGCCGCGCTTGACCGGATTATGGTTGGATTTGGGGCGGCAAAAAAGACAACCGACCCGGTAGTGCATTTTTACGAGGACTTTCTGGCGGATTATAACCCGAAACTCCGAAAAGCACGGGGCGTTTGGTATACGCCCGAGCCGGTGGTAAATTATATTGTCCGCGCAGTTGATAGTATTCTGAAAACCGATTTTAATTTACCGAATGGCTTGGCCGATAATTCCACAATTTTATACAAAACGAAAACCGACCCAAAATTACCGGCACGTGAAATACATAAAGTTCAGATTCTTGACCCAGCGACCGGAACAGGAACATTCCTTGCAAGTGTGATACGGCGGATTTATGAAAATCAGACCGCAAACGGATTATCTGGTGTGTGGAATGACTATGTTGGTAAAGACCTTTTGCCGCGAATCCACGGGTTTGAGATTCTTATGGCGTCCTATGCAATGGCGCACCTGAAACTCGATATGATTTTGGCGGAAACGGGATACAGGTTTGACAGCGCGCACCGGTTGGGCGTGTATCTGACTAATTCGCTTGAAGAAGGCGACAGAGAATATAACCGGTTGCCGTTTGATATGTGGTTGGCCGAGGAAGCAAGGGCGGCAAGCGTTGTAAAAACGGATATCCCGGTTATGGTTGTGCTGGGCAATCCACCATATTCTGTCAGCAGTTCCAATAAGGGAAAATGGATAACCGAACTTATGGATAAATATAAGGAAAATCTGAACGAGCGGAATATACAGCCGCTTTCAGACGATTATATAAAGTTTATTCGTTTAGCGCAGAATTACATAGACAAAAACGGGAGCGGTGTTTTTTCTTACATATCAAATAATTCTTACCTTGACGGGCTGATACACCGGCAAATGCGAAAGTCATTGTTGGATAGTTTCGATACAATTTATATCATAAATCTGCATGGTAATTCTAACATTCACGAAATTGCGCCAGATAATCAAAAAGACGAAAATGTTTTTGATATTCAACAAGGGGTTTCAATTTCTATTTTTGTAAAAAGTAAAAATGCAAGCCGGCGCGGTTTTTTTTATACAGACGTATGGGGAAAACGCAAAGATAAAAACGAATGGCTGGATATGCATGAATTAGAAAGCGACCAGTGGCAGAAATTAGAACCGACCGCGCCAAGTTATTTCTTTGCGCCAAAAGATTTTAGCGGACAAACTGAATATGAAAGGGGTTTCAAGATTGACGAATTATGTGCCACGAATACCAGCGGAATAAAAACACATAACGATGCTGAACTTATTTCCTTTGACCGATTTACAACCGATTTTAATAATCCAATTTTATATCGTCCATTTGATACAAGATGGATAAATTATGATTTATCAAAAGTTGTCCGGCACAGATATGGAATTATGAAACAAATGCTGAAAGATAATGTTGCAATTATTGCGACACGACAATTCAGTGGTGGAAAACATTTCACGGCATATATAACGAACACTTTGACCGAAATTAGTTCTCAACCCTATGCAGGCTGGGTTATTTTTCCACTTTGGATTTATGATGAAAATAGCAATGACCGGCGTGCAAATCTAAATCCAAAAATAGTTCGTGAAATTGAAAGTAAAATCAGAGTTGTTTCGCCACAGGATTTATTTGATTATATTTATGCAGTTTTGCATTCGTCGAAATACCGCCAAAAATATCGTGAGTTTCTGAAAATTGACTTTCCTCGTATTCCATATCCGGCTACACGAGCAAACTTTGACCGGCTTGTAAAATTGGGCGCAGAACTTCGGAATCTGCATTTAATGAAAACAAATCCGAGCCACCCAATCGTTAAATATGAAGTTTCTGGCACGAATAAAATAGATTTTGTTAAATACTTTCCTGCCGTCGGTAACACACCGGCATTCGTGCAAATAAATGATTCGGGTCAGTGGTTTGATAATGTTTCAGAAACGGCGTGGAACTTTTATATCGGCGGATACCAGCCCGCGCAGAAATGGTTAAAAGACCGCAAAGGCCGCACTCTTTCAACAAACGACATTATTCATTATCAAAAAATCATTTGGATTCTGACCGAAACCGACCGAATAATGAAAGAGATTGACAATGAATAAAAATGAAATCAAACTTTTTCAGGATAAGAACATTCGCACGCTGTGGGACGAGACCGCCGAAAAGTGGTATTTTTCTGTCGTTGATGTTGTAGGGGCTTTAACCGACCAAACGACACAGGACGGCGCGCGCAATTATTGGAAAGTGCTGAAACACCGGCTTTCACAAGAAAGCGACCAACCGGTTACATTTTGTAACCAGTTGAAAATGATGTCGCAAGACGGCAAGATGCGCGAAACCGATGTTGCCGATACCGCCGGAATCTTGCGTCTTATCCAATCCGTTCCGTCTCCAAAGGCCGAACCGTTCAAGTTGTGGCTGGCAAAAGTTGGTTCTGACAGAATTGATGAAATGGTTGACCCTGAACTGGCAATAACTCGCGCGTTGGAATACTATGCGAAAAAGGGTTATTCTTTGGATTGGATAAATCAGCGACTGAAAACAATCGAGGTCAGGAAGCAACTGACCGACGAATGGGACAGGGGCGGCATTAAGAAAGGTTTGGAATACGCGTTATTGACCGACGAACTTTACAGCGGGTGGGCTGGGCTGAATGCACGGGCATATAAAAAACTGAAAGGCCTGACAAAGGAAAATCTGCGCGACAATATGTCAAATATGGAACTCGTATTGAATATGTTGGCCGAATTGACGATAACCGAATTAGCGAGCACAGAAAAGCCCAAAGGGTTAAATGAGAATATGAAACTTGCGCGTCGTGGTGGTGTTGCGGCCGGGCGCGCCAGAAAGGAAATTGAAAAAGAAACCGGCAAGCCGGCAATAACCGCCCAAAACGCCAAGGGTCTGAAACTAATTGGCAAAAAATAACGCTTTACTTGGCCCGAAACCGCGTTATAATCATATAAATTGATAAAAGTGTGATGCATTTCGCTGAAAATCAGTATCGGAATGGCAAGAAAACACGGAAAAAGGTTAGATTTTGACCCCTGTCACCCCGACCAGAATATTTAAGAGTTCAGAGTTATGAAAAATTAATAATTATGGTTCTTGACTAGCATCTCGACAAAAAATTAATTAATTTAGCAATTATTTTCGCGGGTCAAGACTAGATTTGTCATATTTGCCTGAACATTTTCAATAATAGCTTGTATATGTTATCTTGTCTATGGTTATACCGCCACTCGCTCTCTTTCAAGTGTAATTCATAGTCATCCTGCTTTATCCCTCGGAACTTCGCCAATCTCACTTTCAGCCATCCCCAAAAACCCTCGATCCTGTTCGTAGTAACACAAACCCCATTCTCATATCTCGTATACT
>JAITLD010000076.1 GCA_031278055.1 Rickettsiales bacterium
AAGCCATTTTCCGGCGTTGCAAATTTTTACGAATTGGCAAACCTGTTAACTTTCGATTCGGGCACAAACATAGCGGACCAAAAATTGGCCTCAATTCCAACAAACAAACCCTTTGTTCAGAACTTTGTATCTCGCAACAAAAAGTTCGCCAAACTGGCATTGGATAAATGCACCGAAATCGCTGATACAGTTTGGCAGGATTACTTGGACAAAGCAATGCTCGAAATCCATTATGCCCAGGCAGCCAAGGTTGAAGAAATTAAGCGCGGATGTTTCGACTTCGTGCGCGAATGTTACGCGAGCGGACAAAAGTCTGTGACGGATTTTATGAAGAATATCATGAATGTCAGCGGCGCGGCCTTAAAACCCGAGACAATTTTCCTAACATCGCAATTATGCGAGGATTACGTCGAGAGTTGCGATTTGATGTTTGGAAGAGACGGAATCGTTTCGGAATACATAAAGCAGGTTGATAACAAGGACATTATAACCACGTGTCGCAACGTTGCAAAGGAGTGCTTTGATACTTACGGCGGTATCAAATACAACAATTTCTACAACCCGAACAGCGGTCTGTTCAAACGGGGTGAGGCAATGGATTGGTTTTCATTGTATGGCGACATGAGCAAAAATCTACAGAATGTAGTATCAAAATGCGCAAAAAGACTGATTGAAATTGAGGAATGCATTCCGGATATAGAGGTGATTTTCGGCGGTGTGGATAAACTCACGGCAAATGATAGTGGCCAAGTTTGCTATGAATATGGACTGATTAACGATAAAACTGGGAATCCAGGGGATTGCAATTCCCTAACATCATTCATATTCAGAACCAAAATGCGCGAAACGGGAATTGCTACTGAAGTTTACAACAATATTATCGGAAGTCTAAGCACGACTTGCAGTAATTACAGCGGCGCATTTATAGAATATAGATCCATTGATGGAAATGCCTATTGCTCACGTCAATCTAAGAATCCAGAATGCGATAATAAAACGCCATGTTCATCTATACTTGCTGGGAGTACGGTTTACAAGGACTACGGTATTGAGATATCAGAGAATATGTGTCCGTATCAATACGACGATTCTGTAATCGACACCAGCTCGTGGGGTTTGTGTTCATGCTGGGCCAACGGAGGACGTCGAGCAGACAATATATACAAGACGCCTGGATGTCATGCCACGGTTGGGGCGGACCAAAGGCCAGGAAGAGTTGACGGCAAAGGCCGCGTCTGCCCGGGAGAAATAATAAAATGGAAGAATGCAGCGGGCATTGACGAGGATCGTTGTGCTTGTACGGGATCTGAATCCGACTGTTTAGACTATCCAAGCTAGAAAAATGCTTGCATCCAGATATAATCTTTTGTAAATTAATACTGAAAAAACAATACGTCATGATTATACAAAGATTTTTCATTTTAATAATCGC
Source organism: Rickettsiales bacterium (assembly GCA_031278055.1). Classification (GTDB taxonomy): domain Bacteria; phylum Pseudomonadota; class Alphaproteobacteria; order Rs-D84; family Rs-D84; genus JAISGC01. The sequence goes on from JAITLD010000076.1 coordinate 1,433, forward strand.
ATTGACATCGTTAATTCCGCCACGGACGACGCTAGCAGCAGAAGATCCAACCTTAACTTGCAAACGTAAATATGTGTCATGCAATGCGATTATGAGAGAGGCGATAACAGTCCGTCAAGGAAATTGTAAAGGCATGGTATGCACGTATCCATGGTGTGCACCGGAACTCGGTAGCACACGTTGTCATTGTGAACCGGTTTGCTTATGTTCCCACTCAGCCGATAAAGCAGTGTATTATAACATGTCCAAGGTGCCAAATTTTAGGGGCGTTCAGACAATCACTGAATAAAAAATCATCAAAGGACAGTTTTTTTTACCGTTTTCTAACAATCTCATATCCGTCTTTGGAATCTATAACTGTCCAGCCTGCCGCGTCGATTTCAGCACGAAACTTGTCCGCGGATATAAAATTCTTCACTACTTTTGCAGATGCGCGTTGTCTGGCCAGCTCCATAATTTCCGAGGGAATTTCTTCAGATACACCTAATTTTTTTGCATTCTCTAAAAATCGCAACCCCAGCAAATTATCGATGAAATCTGCCACTGCTAGCTTTGTCGTATCATCTGTTTCCAAATCGCGTAGCATTTCTTGAAATATCACCAATGTCTCAGCCGTTTTCATATTATCGTTCATTGTCATTAACATTCTATTTTTCCAAAAATCCGATTTTTCTTTATCCGCCGTCCGTTCTTTATCATCTATTAATCCGGCTATTTTTCGGACAATGCGTTCATATCCATTCCGGGCGGCATCCATTGCTTCCCATGAAAACGCGATCTGCGACTGGTAATGTCCCAAAGTGATCAAATACCGATAATGCATTGGATCATACTCCCTACTCTTTACAGATGACAGCGTTAGAAATTCTCCGTTTGATTTGCTCATCTTTCCCGTATGGTCCAATAGGAATTCGAAGTGCACCCAATAATTCACCCAAGGACTGCCGACAATCGGTTCGGCCTGCGCGATTTCGTTTGTATGGTGAATAGGAATATGGTCGGTACCGCCGGTATGTATATCGAAATGCGGTCCTAGTTCTGCCATACTCATCGCGCTGCATTCAATATGCCATCCGGGAAATCCGATTCCCCACGGGCTATCCCATTCCATTTGTCGCTTTGTGTCGGTCGGTGAGAATTTCCACAATGCGAAATCTGTTGGATTTCTTTTTGCTTCATTGAATTCCACACGCGCCCCCGCCTTGTTTCCTTTGATATTTCCGCCCGCAAGGCTTTCATACGACGAGAATTTCGACGTATCGTAATAAATTCCATCCCCGTCTATTTTGTATGTATACCCCAAATCTTCCAATTTCTTAATCATGTCGATCTGCTCCCGAATATAGTCTGTCGCTTTGGTAACAACGGTCGGACGGATTATGTTCAGGTCATCGGTATCGGCAAAGAAAGCATCCGCATACATTTTTGAAATTTCCCAAACAGATTTATTTTCGCGTTTGGCGCCTTTTTCCATTTTATCCTCGCCGGTATCCGAATCAGATGTCAAATGCCCGACGTCCGTAAGATTCATCACGTGCCTTACTTCATATCCATTCGATAAAAACATCCGCTTCATCAAATCAGCATGAATATACGCGCGCATGTTTCCTATATGCGAGAAACTATAAACTGTGGGCCCGCACGAATAAAATCCGATATGTCCGGAAACCAACGGGACGAATTTTTCAAATTTGCGGGTTAAAGTATTGAATAGTTTTATTGCCATGATATTTTCCTTTGCTGTTGCCTATAATAATGAAATCCGAAATGCTTTGCAAACAGATTCAACAGCGACAGATAAAATTCATGTTATAAAAATACATAGATATAAATGCCATAATATGATGGCATTTCAATCAAAAAATGTCAAACGGTTTGAAAAAAATTATATTTGCAAAAAGTAAAACCTTTGATAGAATAGGCGGGCTTGGGGTTGTAGCTCAACTGGTTAGAGCGCCTGCCTGTCACGCAGGAGGTTGCGGGTTCAAGCCCCGTCAATCCCGCCACAAAATCAATTCTAAATTTGCAATGCGCAATCATTATTGGCGCCGAAATCAAGACATCTTGACAAACGCATATTCCTTGCAATAATATAAGCCGCAAGAAGGATTTCATTATGCTGATTGAATTTGACAAAGGCGAGATTGCGGTATTAAAAAGCCAAACCAGTCCGGACATGGTCGGGGATATTTGCAAATATGGGCTCGAGGAACGGAAATTTATAACAAACAAGCGGATCATGGCGGCGATGATGGATGCGGCGGTCGAATCCGATAAAAAATTTCCAAACATAAACTCGCTATACAACTTCATGAAGAAGCGGGGGGCGAAATTCTCTAAGCAAGCCTTTATCTACAAGATCTCTCCGCCGAATCAAGTGTCATGGCGCAAAGACGGCTTCAATTCCGATCTGAACGATTTGGCGCGCCGCCTGCTGGTTCCGGGTTATTTCGAAAAATCCATCACCTCCGTTGCGGAAAAAATTCTGTGCGCGCTGGAAAAAATTCCGCCGGAAACAAAAACAACCTACGCCGAACTGGCCCGCATGCTGCGCGACTTAGATCCAAGGATACGCAGGGGCGTCGCCGAATATCACATAAACCCGAATAACAGGCATCACGGGCACAAACTGAATGTGATAGAGGCGGCGAAGAAATTCATAAATAACAATTTGCCAGCTGCGGACAGAATATTCGCGGCGCTGGAAAAAATCCCACCGGATACGAAAACAACCTATGGGGGGCTGGCGCGCATGTTGCACGCGATAGATCCCGAGATACACACGCATGTCGCAAAATATTACACAAATCCGAATTACAAGCACAGCAGGCGGGAACTGGTCGAGGCGGCGAAGAGGTTCATAAACAACAATCTATCAACTGCGGATAGAATATCTGCGGCGCTGGGAAAAATTCCGCCGGACACGAAAACAACATGCCGCGGAGTCGCGCGCATGCTGCATGAAATAGACCCCATGATAAATGTGCTTGTCGCCGAATATTATGTGAATCCGAATGCCACGCAGAGTAAACCGAAACTGGCGGAAGCGGCGAAGAAATTTTTC
>JAITLD010000009.1 GCA_031278055.1 Rickettsiales bacterium
TTGCCGGCCTGATGATGATGATTTCCGAAATAACCGGCGGGACCCGCGACTGGGAGATTGCGGTCAAGGGCACGTCAAGCATATTTTTCATGTATCCGATAATTCTGATTCTGGACGCGGTCGCATGGGGGTGCACATCGCTATGGATTGTAAATGTGTTGGTCGACGGATACATTTTGTTTCTGCTTTATAATATCGCATATCATTGCATGGGCGGAAAAAAATGGGCCGTTCTGGCAGTTATTATGCTATCCGCAGTATTTTTGTTGTTCGTTTATGGATCGGATCACAGAATTGCATGGCTGGCGTTGAAAAATCCGGCGGCAGCAATCACATGCTTGATATGAAACGCGAGAGTTATAAGTTAAATTATCAATCTAATTAATAATTCTTCTAAGTTTCGTGGAAATGGGCGCATAACGCGATCGCCGCGACCTCGGCGCGCAGAATAGTTTTACCCAAACTGACGCCAACCGCTCCGCCGCTGTCAAGCGCGGCAAATTCCGCATTCGAGAATCCTCCTTCCGGGCCTATAAATAGTTTAGAGTTGCCGTTCGCAACTCTTACCCCATAATTCCGAACTTTTCTTTCATCCCCAAAAATCAAATCCTTTTTATCCAATCCCGAAAACGGTATCGGCGGCAATAATTCCGGAATCGAGCTTCGTCCGGATTGCTCGCAATTTTCAATGACGATTTTACGCATTCGATTCCAATTAATATGCCGCGCAACTGTTCGTTCGGTTAACACAGGTTGCAATCGCCCCGCCCCCATCTGCACGACGCCGGAAATCAAATCCTCTATCCGCTTGATTGGCGCAAAACAAAATGTCCATTTTCCGGACGTATCCGCGCGACCTGTGGAACTGATAATCGATGATAAACCGTCGCCGATTATTTCCGCCTCGTATTCGATGCCGTCATTGAACGCAAAAAATCTATTCGTCCTCATCACGCGCGTCAAGTAATGATATTGTTCCAATGTCAGCGGCACCCTCGTCCCGACAGACAACTTTCGTTCAATAAAAATCCTAGGCAAGTTCTTCATAACTCTGAACTCTTATGTTTCTAGCCTCCGGTATCATCATTTTATCATTCTATCATTTTATCATTTTTGCTATAATACCATCATGGCGAAAAGTTTCAAACTTTTATCGATGTCCGGCGAGGGAAAAGGTCTTGGCATATTCAATTCCGCAAAATATAAAGAACATGAGCGCGCGCCTATGGCGCAAACGTTCTGGGTCATGCGATGGAACGTTATCGTCTGGACGATTTGTTTTCTCGGTTTCGGCGCGGGATTTATAGCCGAGCATATTTGGCGATACGGCTGGTCGCCCGCGACAGCCAAGTGGACGGAATTATTTTTGCAAAATGTTCTTTATTCCGGAACTCTGTCGATTTTTGCAGAGGTCCCGTATTGGTTTGGGCGGGTTTTTCTGCGGACCGACATCGCGACAATCGCGCCACTGGTTCCGATAATAGTATACTACATGCTCAGGAACGATACGATTGAAAAAGAATTCAATCCGCATGGCAAGGATGTATTTGACGCATCATCATCCAAAAAAGCGACCGAGGCGGACATAAAAAAAATGAACCTGTTTGACGGTTTTATGATAGTTCTGGGATATTTCAAGAAAAAACCGCTCAAAATGCCCGAAACATTTTCGGCCCTCTGCGTCGCCCCGCCGGGAACCGGTAAAACCACGGCCGTAGTGGTGCCGACAATATTTGAGTGCGCGGACAACACCTCTACAATCATCAATGACCCAAAACCGGAATTGAAACAAATCACAAGCGGATGGTGCGCCAAACACGGTTTCGTGTTTATCATGAACTGGGCCGGCCAAGACGACCCCGTGCACAATATTTATTATCCGTCTTGGAATCCTTTAAGTCCGACACATGTCCCATTTCAGCAGGAACAGCGCGACCTTTACATCGACTCCATCTGCACGGTTTTGATTCCGGACAAAGTTTCGAGCACCGCCGACCCGCATTGGACGATTTCAGGTCGCGCCGCTCTATCCGGCCTGGTGCAATTCATAGTGTCTAAAATCGACAAGGCCAAAGCGGACGATTACTTTTATTCGCGCCTGAGCACCGGAACTTTCGACCGCGACGACGCGGCTGTTCTGGGCGAATACTACACGATGATGAACGACCCGAACGCGGCAGCCGCGCAAAACCTGCTTGCCACCGGAAACCTGTCGGCTGCAAATTATATTCACGTCGGAACATGGCGAAATATTCCAGAATCCTGGTATGGACACGAAGCGTCTTTATCAATGATTCTAGATTGGCTGAACATGAATCAGATTAAAATCGCCGAAGAAAGCGAAGAACGACGCAAAGCCGGCGATCAAATGCTTATGATGTCGGACCCGATGAGGGACCTGTTCGTCGACGCCGTGAACGAGGCGCGGCAATACGGTTATTCGCACCGTTCTATTCTGGAATTGACCCAGCTTGCCAACACGCCCGATAAAGAGCGCGGGTCTATTCTTTCGACCGTCATGGCGGGACTCGGAATATTCCGGAACGCGGCCGTGAGAAACCGCACCAGCCATTCCGATTTTCACTTTTCGGATTTGCGCGGAATAAAAGACCAACAAACCGGAAAATTCAAGCCCGTGCATGTTTTTCTGTCAATTAATCTGGTTGACGCAGACGCCGTAAATCCAATTACCGCGATTTTCATAGAGTTGATGAGTCAATTCCTGTTGGCGAATAAGCCCGACGAAATCCATGCGGGCGAAAAATTGGGCCCGTTTCCGGTTTTGTTCGTGTTGGACGAATTTCCGAAAATGCAACGCTTGCAGGCCGTGATTCAGGGCCCCGACCTAGGACGCGGATGCAGGGTATCCTATTTGATTATCGCCCAAGACCTGCACCAGATTTCCGAAAAATACGGGGCGGACGCGAAAGCAACCATCATGTCGACAACGGCGGCAAAAATCGTTCTGCGGCAGAATGATGTGGACACGGCAAAACAATTTTCGGAAATGATGGGCGAGGAATGGAAAAAAGAAAAGAAAAAGCAGAAAGATAAAGACGGAAAGGAAGAAGAGATTGAAGAAGATAAACGCAAATCGCTATATTCCGAAATGGCTATCCGAACGCTGGACGATAAAAAACAAATCGTGATTTATCAGGGTTTTGCAAACCGGCCAATCGAGGCGGACAAACAGCCTTATTTCAATGACGATAATCTGAAAAAACGGGTTCTGCCCGAGGCAAGGCCCCTGCCCGACCATCTTGTTTTGCACCACATTCAATCAATGGGATACGACATCAATAAAATTCGCGAAATACAAGAGAAAATAAAGAAGAATTAAGAATGAAGAATTACAGATTGGGCTTTTTCTTCATTTTATAAAATGACTAGAATTGCGAAATTTTTGTCGAACGCGGGAATTGCCAGCCGCAGGGACGCGGAAAGAATGATTGAGAGCGGACGCGTTGCGGTCAATGGCACAATAATCAAAACGCCTGTCACATTTGTGTCAGAGTCGGATGAAATAAAACTTGATGGAAAACGTATTTTTAATTCGCAAGTTCCACAAATTTATATGTTTCACAAACCGGCGGGTTGTATCTGTTCCTCTCGCGACCCCAACGGGCGAAAAACAATCTATGATATTATTCCGGCGGAATATAAAAAATTGAAATATATCGGGCGGCTCGATTACAATACCAGCGGGCTTTTGCTTTTGACAAACGACGGGGGTTTGGCGCGCAAAATGACATTGCCGGAATCTAAAATCGAACGCGTTTATATCGCCAAAGTCGGACACGCGTGGACACTTGATGACAAACATTTCGACCGTTTGTTAAAACCGATTCAAAAAGGTATAAAAATCGATGGAATAATTTATCGCCCCATGAAAGTCGAACGATTGGGCGCGGGGGATTTGAAAATCACTCTTACAGAAGGAAAAAAGAATGAAATCCGCATTGTTTTCGCCCACATCGGCATGCCAATCAGGAAACTTCATCGAATTTCATACGGCCAATACGAACTTGGCGACTTGCAGGCCGGAAAAATCAAGCCGACAAAATAGAGTTAAGAGTTGTTTGTCAAAAAAAATGCTACCCAGTTTTATTCCACGCACTTTTTTTACAAAACCCGTCAGGGTTTTGTCATTCCTGCGTAGGCGGGAATGGCAAGTGCTTAATTAGATTAATAATTAATTCTCCATTGTCAATTGAAAGTCTGCGGCGATACATCGATTTTCACCCGAATGCCCGATGGTTGTTTTACCTTTGCCAGCCATCCGGCGACTATCGGCTGCAATGCGGCATTTTCGCCCCCAGAGGCCAG
>JAITLD010000034.1 GCA_031278055.1 Rickettsiales bacterium
AAATATCGTAAAAAATGGATACTGCATTATCTGCTAGGGTTCATACCAATATGGATATTGAGGAAAAATCAATGATACCAAAACGTATCTTTTATGTCTGGGGTGTTGGCGAAAGAAAAAATGCGATATTCAGGTTTGCATTCAAACCTGGCGCATGGCGATGCCGGACTAAGAAATCATAGAAATAAACCAAGATAGCAAAAAGTGTTTTGTCCGGGAGAAAGAACTGATACAAAACAAATGGTTCCGCGCGATATATGAACGTAAGATGTGGGCATATATATCCGATTATGTCCGCATCAAGACGCTTTATGATAACGAGGTGATTTATCTTGACGTTGATGTGTCGGTTGTAAAATCCCTTGATGATTGCCCAGATAATCCGGCATTTGCCGGCATACAAGACAACAAGGCCGACGGTGGGAAGGAAAATTTAGTGGAACTAGCTATTCTTGGGGTAGAGAAGGGAAATAAATTTATAAAAAAAGTTTTAAGTTTTTATGAAGGAGATATTTGGAAAGAACGGATATTTCTTGTCGCTGACACAGTTTCACATTTTCCAAGATCCCTTAGATAGGTTCCGACGGAAATAATTTTTTCCTGGCGCATGCTGTTCACATCAACAGTTGTAGTCGCCTAGACTTATTCGTTCAGAAGCGAGTCTTGATTTTTCGTTTTTTTGTTCTAGTATGTGTCGAAAGGAATCGAAATGGAAATCAGCAATCTTCCGAACAATTTGGATGCCGAACAGGCGGTATTGTCTGCGATTCTTCTGAACAATCGCGCGATGGAGTATGTCGGCGAATTTCTCAGGCCCGAACATTTCATCCATCCCGCGCATCAGGAGATTTACAAACTAGCCGTCAATTATTCCGCCAAAGGAATTCCCATAGACGTCGCGACCACGCGCGAATATCTGTCCCAATCCGGTGTTTTGGAGCCGCTTGGCGGCGTCGATTATTTGCAAAAGCTTTTGTCCGCCGGCGCGGGCGTCATGGATATAAAATCATACGGCCGAATCGTCCATGATAATTTTTTGCGCCGCGAAATCATAAATCTTGGACAGGCGATGATCCAGAACGCGTCGGTCGAGGATTTGGATAAAACGGTCGACGATCATATAGAAGAGGCCGAGCAAAAATTGTTCGAATTGTCATCCGGCGACGAATCACGCGAGGCCAAATCGGCGTCCGACGCGTTCAAAGAAGCTCTGCACGAAATCCAAGTGGCGTGCCAGTCGCAGGGCCTGTCGGGATTGACGACAGGATTGCGCGATTTGGACGCGGTCATTCACGGCTTGCATAAATCCGACTTGATAATAATCGCCGGCCGTCCCGCGATGGGAAAAACTACCCTCGCATTGAATATCGCGTTCAATGCCGCATACGCGATAAAAACCAAATCCTCGACTTATAACGCCGAGTATAAAGGCGCAGTCGTTTTCTTTTCTCTCGAAATGTCCCGGCCTCAATTGGCGCAGAAAGTTTTGTCATCGCAAACCGAAATTCCATCTGATTCAATGCGCGAGGGAAAACTGAGTGACTACGATTTGAAAGTTTTGTCCGATTCGGCGAACTTTCTAAATGATTTGCCACTGATTATCGACGAGACTCCTGCTATGTCGGTTGCATCGATTCGCACAAAAGCGCGCCGGATAAAAAGCAAACACGGACTGGCAATGATAGTGGTCGATTATCTGCAACTGATGACGGCAACCGCCGGTAGCCGTCGGAATGATAGCCGCGTGCAAGAGATTTCTGAAATCACGCGCGGACTGAAAATGCTTGCCAAAGATTTGGATGTTCCGGTCGTCGCGCTATCGCAATTATCCCGTTCGGTCGAATCACAAGATAGAAAGAGTAAAAAGCCGATTCTGTCCGACTTGCGTGATTCGGGGTCTATCGAACAAGACGCTGATATAGTCATGTTTACTTATCGTGAGGAATATTATCTTAAAAACGAAGATCCGGAAGATCAGTTGCAATTTAAGGGCGGAAGAAGGTTGCCGCCAGAGGAATATAAAAAGAGATTGCGGGAATCCCATAACAAAGCCGAGCTGATTATTGGAAAAAACCGCCATGGTCCGATAAAAGATGTGAAGTTGAACTGTCAGCTGGAATACAGCCTATTTTCCGATTACGACGATGATAATCTGCCACCCGTACCCGATGAAGATATGCCGTTGGGTTCGTCCAATGCGCCGACGCCATCAGAAATACCGGAGGACTTTTAATGTTAGTTTGGTGGTCGTTGGCTCGGTCCGGACGCATGTTTGGGGCGCATAACTAACTTATTGACAAAAGTTTCAAGAACTTTCTATAATCAGATCATGGCGTATGAAGAAATTATTTTTCCGAACAATATCCGCTCAATCAGATTGTCTCGCGGGATTAGGATGACAAAATTGGCCAAGGATGCAAACCTGTCATTATCCGCGATGTCTAAAATCGAAAAAGGCGTGCGTCGGCTGAATCAGAACCAATTACTGCTTCTGTGTAAAATCTTGTCGTGCAAGGTCAGCGACATATTCATAAAAGAATCCGATTCCGCCGTTGCGTCGACCTGGCAAAGCGAAATGCAAAAGCGATTGTCCGCGAACGAATCAAGCGGCTTGAAAATTTTCGGCGCCGGTGTCCGATATCTGCGCAAGGCCGCAAGTATTACTATTGCGGATGCCGCTAAAAAAGCGAAGATAACCTTGTCGGTTTATCATAAGATTGAGGTTGGGCAGCGCGGGATCTTTGAACATGAAGTCGAGCCGTTGGCAAAATTGTTCGACATGACCGGCGACAAGATGTTCCAAAAGATTTCCGAGTTGTATAAATCTGGAAAGCTCGGTAAATTTATCACGAAGAATGAGGAAAAGGTCAAATCCGTTTTGGTACCGAGCATGTCGTCAGCCGGCGCGAATTTTTCCGGCGCGTTGTATGGCGCGAAGATTTATGATTCGGTCCGCAAAAAACTTGTGCCGGTTTATGCAGAGCCTGATGAAAAGGGGCAGCTGGTATTTTCGAGGACGGACGAAAAAATGATCACTACGCCTGTGGGGCTCGAGGGGCAAGAATCTATTTATGCGATTATTCCAAATCCGAAGAACATGGGAAATATGTTTCCCGAACATGCGTATCTATTCGTCGATTCCGACGCGGTCGCGGGTGGCGGCGACATGGCGGTTTATCTTTCGGAGGATTTCGACAAGTTATCGCCCGATACCAAGACCCATGCGCGAATCGTTTTGGTCGGCACGGATGCCAAAGGTAAATTAATCGGCAGGACCGAGGCGGAGGTCTTGCAAATCAAGAACGCCGCCAGCCGTTTGCACAAAGTTATGCAAATTGTCATGGAGTAGGGAATGAAAACCCGTTCCGTCGTAATCGCACAAAAATTGATGAATCTGTACCGCAACGCATTTGCGATTGATGGCGGTTGGCGCGCAGTAAATTCCATTTTTGTGGCCGAGGCGGACGATTTGATTATTTCCGAAATCGAAAAGCTACCGTGTGGGAAAAATCTGGTGCAGCATATTCGCAATTTGAAAAATGGCCGGACGAAAATGGATTCAATTGATACCGAATTGATGCCATATAATGGAATGATGCAACCGCAATCTGATGATTTTAATAAAAAGGATTTTGACGCACTGCGGGTTTCTCTTGAAAATTTTCAGCCGAATGCCGAGAGTATTGAGCGGATAAAATCTCTGCCAATTGTTCAAAGTTTCGGCGATCGCTGGCGCGCCGGAATTCGCGCGATTTTGAAAGACGATTCTCTGATCGAAATCTGGCGGACGGTTTTGCAGGCGGAAAGCGCGCTTCGCCTGTGGGGTAGGGCGGCCGAGATTTTGTCATCCAGTCCGTCGGATCTTTTGCGGGCGGAGGTTCAGGCCGATATGCCGGAATATGAAACCTATCTGCCCATGTTTGGCAAAGATGGATTGGACGTGCTTTCCGAGCTGCGGAAATTTGTCTTGTAAAATCAAACTGCCGCCATAAACCGAATCGATTCTTAATTAAAAAAGAATCCCGAATTTATTTTTCGAGATTCTTTTTTTAGGTTTCTAAATGAGTTTTATGAATTATTTTCTTTTTGTCAGCATGAATGATAATTCCGTGTAAATGCCGCGCAATCCAAGAATCGTTACAAATAATACAGCCCCCCATGCGGCAGCAGCCTCGATCGCAAGAACCAACATTTTCCAATTAAATGTGCATACTGTATCGGCCCCGCAATAATCGCTGGGGTTGTTGCCGATTATATGTCCCGCGTCCATGTAATAAAATGCGCCGATGGCGAGTCCCGCAATTACAGACGCAATCAGCGACGCGCGAAATGTTTCGCTAGCGCGGCCGTCCGCTTTGCCATGATAATCAAAGATATATTTCACCGCGACGACTAGTATGAAGATTGGCGCGAACAATTTTAGAAACGCGAATCCCATCGCCAAAAATCGCGTTAATACAAACATATTCGTATCCATCACAAAATTGGAATCGTACAGCCTCACAGATTCTGTGACACCCAGATACATTGCGATTGCGAACGATGCCGCGCTCCACACAAATAGAACACGACGGGCGCCTATCCATCGCCCGATATGCAAAATTATGTTGCATGCCTTTTCGACAAATTTGATGAATTTGCTTTTTGCCATTGATTTCTCCCTCTTTGTCGGTATTCTAGCAATAATTCGCGGGGCTTGGCAAGCAAAATTTAGAGACAAGACCATTTTAGAACAGGGGGTGAGCTCTGAATGTTTTTAATAATAACCTATAAATATCCTCGTGTCTATGGTTAAATCGCCATTCGCACTCTTTCAGATGTATGTAATGTCTTTCATACCTAATTCCCTTGAATCTCGATAACCTAAGCTTCGTCCACGCCCAATAGCTCTCTATTCGGTTA